>JBJTQD010000520.1:0-12801 GCA_046075445.1 Planctomycetota bacterium | reverse complement strand
CTCAGGTGACCACGTCAGCTTTCTTCCGAGGGTCATCGCGATGTTGTTGAGGTGGCAGATGGTTGCCGTGCGATGGCCGATCTCGCCACTGGCAAACGGTTGCTGCCCCGTTTTCAAACAGTCGAGAAAGTTGCGGTGGTGACCGGGGCTGCGTCCAAGCGAAAGCTTGTTGCTGGCCGCATCGGCTGGGTCGATGAGGCGCGGGTCGCTCGCTTCCAGCTTTCCGCCGTGAATGTGAATCATTATCCAGCCGTCTTCGCCGATCAGCTTCAAACCCCGCGGTCCTTCCGTTGTACCGACCAGACGCGTGCCATCGGCGTAGACGTTCTCGAAGCTGAAATCGAACCAGGCGTCAAACAAACCCGCGTTGGCTCGTCGGCCTGAGGCGGAGATCGAGACCGGACCGGTGTCGTCCTTGCCGAGGGCGAGTTGAGCCAAGTCGATGATATGGGCGCCGCGGTCAGTCATTTCGCCGCCGCCGTAGAGTTGGTTAAATCGCCACCAGAAATGGCAGCCACGGTCCGGTTCGTCGGGCATGAACGGACGGAAGGGACGCCACGGGGTGAAGCCGAGCCATTCGTCGTAGTCGAATCCCTCGGGGACCTCGCGGACGGGAGCGAGTTCCTTTTGTGCGATCACCTTGAGGTGGTGTTGCTCATCGGTCGGAAGATGAATCTCGACGGTGTGTACCTTGCCGAGTTTGCCGTTGCGAGCTTGCTCGCAGGCGAGTCGCACGGTTTCGGTAGAGCGTTCCTGACTGCCGCATTGGATGATTTTCCCCGCACGAGTGGCTGCGTCGACCATCGCTCGGCCTTCGAGTACTGAATTGGAGAGCGGCTTCTCGCAGTAGACATGCGCGCCGGCGTTCAGTGCCGCGATCGTGGCCAAGGCGTGCCAGTGGTCTGGAGTCGAAACGCAGACGGCATCGAATTTGCCGGAATCGAGCATTTCGCGGAAGTTCGAATAGGCTCGGCAGTCTTCGTTCTTGTACTGGTCGTTCGTTTGTTGCTTGGCCGCATTGAGGTGGTTTTTATCGGGGTCGCAGACGGCAACCGCTTGAACTTCCGGCTGACTCTGGAAAACCCCGAGGTTGTGCCTGCCTTTGCCACCGGTGCCGATGAAGCCCATCACGAGTCGGTCGCTTGGGGCCGGACGGCGACCAAGCCCAAGCGAGGAGGCTGAGACAAAGGTCGGGGCGACTGCGGTCGAGAGAGTAGCGACCGCGGCGGCTTGGACAAAACGCCGGCGGCTAATCCGTTTATTGGTCATGGCGGCCTCGCATGGACTGAACGAATGAAGTGCAAAAATTTAATGGGCAGCTAACTAGCTTTGGAGGTTCCAAGTTACCTTTGGGCTGGTTCCTGCTGGCATTATCTTCGTACACGCGACGGCGCGATGAAAGCACCCACAGCCTGGCGAGAAGAATGAAAATCAGCACATTCGGCGGACTGCTAACAGCGCGTGGCTCGAAGCGGGGCGGTTTCCAAAGGAGAAACTGCTAGCTGGTCGGCGGGTAACGGCGGTGATTTCGAGAGCTTGCTTGGAGCCGCGTTTAGGGACTCCCTGAGGCAGGGGCGCTGCGACTCAACGAGAATAGTGAGTTTCGAGAAGGGCCACGGCGCGCTGGGGTGAACGGGCGAAGCAGTTGACTCCTGGGGCGAATGGCTCAGCTTTTAAGCGAATTTTCCCAGCCCTTTACCGTGGCTTAACCTTAAGTTCACCAAAGAGCCGACTCCCGCACCTAAAAATAGTTGGCGGTGAATGTCTTGGCTTTCGACTCCTAAGGTAGTAGGGAACCTCGGCAAGCTGGCCGGGATTTAGAGGCCTGAGGAAATTTTCCTGGTCGGAAACTACGAATACTATAGAAGGTCCTGAATCAGCTGAATTAATCGAAATTCGGGATTCGGATTCCGGGCGAACTCCAACTATATTAGCGGCAGTTAGTTGTCCCTGATAAAGCACTCGCCATGAGCGGTTGGTTGCCGTGGAGCGGACCAATCAATTGCCAGCTTGCAGTGGGTATTTCTCAATGCGATTTGGGACTGAACACAAAGAGATGAGGTTGGAAATGACCCAAACAGGTCGCACTGCTTTGCCAATGAGTGCTCTGCTAGCATTTCTGTTTGCCACGACTGTTTTCGGCGTTCTTGGCACAGCCGAGGGTCAGCAAGAGTCGGTTACGACACCAGTTGCTACTCAGCAAGTCGTTACGACGCCAGTCGTCGCGGTCGGCAAATTGACGAGCGAGCTCAACGAGCCAGTCAGCGGTCCGGTTCCCCGCTTGGATGGTCGCCGGGACATTCTTCCAAACATTATTGTGATCAATCTAGATGATGCCGACCGTGAGTCGACAGAGATTGATTTCCTGCGTGGTGGCACCTACCGCTTTTTGCCGAACATTGACCGTTTGGTGGACGGTGGGATTCGGTTTGTCAACATGCACGCTTCTTCGCCGCTGTGCGCACCCTCGCGAGCAAGTTTTTTCACAGGGCAGTATGGTCACAAGCATGGCTTCAAGAGCAACGATCCCAACACCGATTTCTGTCGGGGTGTGACGGGTGGCTTTCAGCACTTCCGCGATTTCGGCGGATTCAGCAGTCGCGAGCAGCCATCGCTGCAAAACGAAATTGGCGTCTGGATGAAGCAGGCTGGCTACCGCACGATGCTCGTCGGCAAGTACCTGCACAATGGCTACGAGCCCGCTGTCGGGCAAACTTGGGCCAGCATTAAGCCGCCGGGTTGGGATGACTTTTTCCCTGCCCTTGGCTCGAGTTACTTCACAACAATTTTTGTAAAGGATGGGATTCCGTTTGGATTGCCGGACGCGAATCCGCTGCTTTACCCGGTGAAGTATCGAACGGCAGCCGAAAATCGCGAGGCCAACCGCTTGATTCGTGAGCATGTCGCCGAGCGAGACGAGCCGTTTTTTCTTTATTTGGCTCCACTCGCGCCGCATCGTGAATCCCCCAATGAGTTGAACTTCGCTGAAGACCAGCCGCTGAAGGGGATGGTTGAGCCCCGTTATCGCTCCTGGTGGAAGCAGCTGAAGCAAATCCGTAAAGCAGACTTTAACGAGTCGGACTACTCCGACAAACCCTCTGTATTGGCCAGTTCGATTCCGCTTCGCAACGAAGGGTCGGACCCAGCCAAGAACGAAGAGTTACAGACAGATGTCGATTTTCGCCGCCGCGTGCTTAGCTTGCGTTCGGTCGACGATATAGTGAGAGACCTCTTGGCGACTCTTGAAGAATTGCAACTCACCGATCAGACGATCGTGATGTTTACTTCCGATCACGGTTATCACTTGGGGCAGAACCGCCATATAGGCAAAAAGCTGCCTTTCGATCGCTGCACGAACGTCCCAATGTTTGTTTGGGGGCCTGGTTATTTCTCGCCAGACCCATCACCCCGCACGCACCTGCTCTCGAACATCGATGTCGCACCAACCGTCTTGCAGCTTGCCGGTCGACCGATTCCTTCGACGATTCAAGGCAAGTCGTTTTACCCCCTGCTGATCAAAAGCTATCAGGGAAGTCCTCAAGCTTGGCGACCTGAAGGCGTGCTCGTCGAGCACTGGGAAACTAACGAAAATCCTTCGCGGCCTACTCGCACGGCTTTCAGTTCGCTCCGACTGCACGATACGATTTACACCGAGTGGTCTTCTGGCGACCGGGAGTTTTACGATTTAAAAGTTGACCCGTTGCAACTTCAGAATCGAGGCACCGAGCTGACCAACGCGCAAGTCGCTGATTATCAAGCGAAGATCCTTGCGAACAAAATTGAAATGCCTGACCCGATCGCCAGCATTGAGCAGCCGCTGTTCAACAACGATGTCTTTTTGCAGACGGTCGAGATTAAGGGGTTAGCGGAATACAAGGCACCCCTGCGGCATGTGAAGCTGACGATTACCGACGTTACCGAAGCCAACAAGGAACGCTTCTGGAACGGCAGTGGCTGGACGAATGAGTACGCGTTTGTCATCGCTGAGTTGTCTCGGCGGGGGCAGACAATTGCAGACTGGGCTTACACATTTAACCCCAACGAGACTCGCGAGCGTCGGTACCGGATCACGGCTCGAGCGGTTGCGATGAACGGCGATTTTCAAGCCCAGCCTACGGTCAAGCATGCTGTCGTCGACGCGGTCGCGCCGTTTTGCCAGTTCACCAGTCCCAAGAACGAGGACACGGTTCGTTATTATCAAAAGGTGAATATCGCCGGTTGGGCTCGCGATGAGGCCGGTGTGCGGACCGTTCGCTTGACGCTACGAGACACGGTGAGCAAAAAATTCTGGAATGGTAGTGGGTGGCAAGATAGCCCGATTTCGTTAGTCCCCAGCTTGAATCGCATGCAGGGTTCGGCCAATGTGGTCTGGAACTATGAATTTGTACCGCCGGGGAATTCGGGCCGCGTTTACGCGGCGCTGCGGGTTGTGAACATGAACAATGTCAGCGACCCTGAGCCCCGGATGCTCTTCTTCAACTGGTCGAAGTAGCGCACTCTGTTTGCTTACTCATTAAAGGCACTACATTGGCCGGGAGTGAGTTAGCTCTGCCGGGTCTAGGGCAGGATGATTTTGCCTTGGCGGAGTTGGTCGAGGAAATCTAGATTGCTGGGCAAGAGTTGTTCCAAGCCGAGCATCTCATCCGCGCTCATCCAGCCATGCCAGGCAACTTCGTGTGCACAGGCGCGGATGATCGCTTCCGGTTTGATACTAGTGGACCACCATTCCAAAAGGAGCCCTCGGGGCGTGACGCTGGTCCAAATCTTCCCGTGAGCCTCGATCGCCACGCCCAGTTCTTCGCGCATCTCGCGATGCAGAGCCTCAAGCGGCGTCTCGCCTGCTTCGATCGTGCCGCCCGGAAAGCAGTACTTCCCCGGTGCCCGAACCAGTTGCAAACCTCGCTGGATGACAAGGAAACGATGCTGGTCGCGAAAAACGGCGACGACACCACCGGGTGAACTCGGAACTTGGGATTCGGCAGCGGGCATCGGCGTTTGTGGTTTCCTTTTTGAGGCGGAGCAAACTTAGAGGTCGCTGCGAATCTGGCAGTAACTGTCGTAGCGTCGCGGGTCGATCAGGCCATCGGCCACAGCCGACTTTACCGCGCAGTCATCTTCATGAGAGTGCGTGCAATCGGGAAAGCGACAGCGGTGCGTGTACGGGCGAAAATCCCGGAACAGGCCATCGACTTCTGCCGCCACGATATCCCAAAGCTGAAATTGGCGAATTCCCGGAGTATCGATGATATAGCCACCGAATGAAAGCGGAATCAGTTCTGCCAACGTTGTCGTATGTTTGCCTTTCTCGTTCTCAAGGCTTACTTCGCCAACCCGGCGCTGCAGCGCGGGGTCGATCGCGTTGAGCAAAGATGACTTTCCGACACCGCTCTGGCCGTTGACGACACTTTCCCGATTGCGAAGCAGATTCCTCAATCGCTCCATCCCCTGTCCTGTTCGAGCTGAGACGAAGTGGACCGGGTAGCCAAGTTGGGACCAGACGCCGGCAAGCGGCATCAAGTCGGCCGGGTCAATCAGATCGATTTTGTTGATCACAACTACCGGCTGGACACCCATCTTCTCTGCAGACATCAGCAAGCGATCGATCAAATTCGGTTTGATATCTGGCTGGGCCGCACTCGAAACGATCACCGAGAGGTCGACGTTGGAAGCGATGATCTGCTGCTTCCCTTTGCTGGTGCGCGAGATGGTATTGCGCCGAGGTTCGACTCTGGTGATTACCGCCTGTTTTCCACCGCCCGGTTCAATCGTCACAAAGTCGCCAGCGACGACCACGTTTTGCAAGTCCGTGGCGAGGGACTTCAGCAGTCCGCGGGTCGCGCATTCGAAGTCACCTTGCTCGGTGCGCACAATCGAATTCAATCCCGAGACGCGTAAGGCTCTCCCTGCGAGGTTCGTTTGGGAGTCGACGTTCAGTTCAACTTGAAACCCCGAACGGGCGGAACTGTCGGCTTGGCCGATGACGGTCCGTTTCCGGGTAAGCCGCCCCTTTCCCGAAATTCGCTCACCGGAGGAAGCGTCCTCGAGTTGCGATTCGTCGGCAGCGTAATCTTTGGTGAAATTGGTTTTCCGGCCGCGCTGGTCATGCTTTTTGCGGAACTCAGCCCGGATCTTCGATTTTTCATTGCGTTTTTTTGTCACAGCTGCGACTTGTTTGTTGGGGGCGTCTGGGGCTTAGCGGAATGGTCCGTTCAGCAGACTACCGCAGAGTCTACTCGATTGGAACGATAAGGCAGACCGTTGGGGTTTTAAGCAGGGTTTTGGTTAACGGCAAACCAATCGCCTTTGATTCGATTCTGTGGAATACTTGAGGACTTTGGCTGATAGGCGGCGGCCTCCTCATGGTAGACACGCCTTAGATGGAGATGGTTCATAGGAGTTTCTTTGAGTCTCAAAGAAAGGGCTGTTCTGTATTTTACGGTGGTGCTGCATCGAGCCATCAATGCTTGAACCGCAAAGTGTTTCGCGGTGGTTGCCAGAAATCATTCTTGAACCAGCCCCGAATAGATCGAACAATATGTATAGAAAAAGTGATTCGATTGGAAATCTGATTATGAACCCGTTTGCTTGTCGTCGAAACGAAAAATGGCTGGCCCTTAAACGGGCTTAGTCTTTCCTCGCCGCTGCAACGGAGAAGAGCTTATGATTCCAGCCCGCGGAACAGTTGCAGTGCGAAAAATTCTCAGCCTGGCAGAGCCATCAGGCACCGTCTCGTCAAGCACGGCCGAAGACCGGAGCTTCTTTTCCCCCGAGTGGGAAATAGTGCAGGTCGCAAATGCTTCGGACTTGCTCCGGCGTCTGGGTGAGGGTGGCTTTGCAGGGGTCTATCTTCCATTTGAGGAGCCGGCCGCCGGCGAGTCTTCGAGTTTGGCTCAGCGACTTGGTTGCAGTTGCCTGATGCTCGACCACTACCCCGATGGCGTTGCCGTCTTGGACAAAGAAAGCACCGTGGTCTGGACCAATCAGCGTTTGGCTGACTGGTTCAGCGGTTCGCCGATGGTTGGCCTCTCGTTTTACGAAGCTCTCGGGCATCCGACGATTACTGGCCCGGAGATTCATCCGCTCAGTTCGGCGTTCAAGAACCGCCGCGCGACGAGTTCGATGATTTCGCAAGGCGACCGCTTTTTCAGATTGAGCGCCGCTCCTGTTCTGGAGGGCGATATACCGGCAACGTATTTGGTAGTGACGCTGGTCGAAGTCACGGAATCGACGAAGCAGCGGCAAAAGTTTCAGGCTCTTCATCAGGCTGAGTTGGCTCTGGCCGATCTGACGACCAATGAAATCTTCGAGATGGATGTCGACCAACGAATTGAATTGCTGAAAGACAATATTCTCCACTACACCAAGGACTTGCTCAATTTCGATGTGATTGAGATTCGGTTACTGGACGAGCGAACCGGATTGCTTGAGCCGTTGCTTTCGGTCGGGATCGACTCGGAGATTAGCAAGAAGCCGCTATATGCCCGAGCTGAAGGAAATGGCGTGACGGGATTCGTCGTCGCTACTGGACATAGCTATCTTTGCGAGGATACGGCCAACGACCCGCTCTATCTCGATGGGCTGATGGGCGCAAAAAGTTCGCTCACAGTCCCGCTGAAGTTTCATGACCAAATCATTGGCAGCTTCAATGTCGAGAGTCCCGAGGTGAGTGCTTTTAAAGAAAGTGACCTCGAGTTTTTGGAGAGCTTCGCGCGTGGTGTGGCCGCGGCGTTGAATACGTTGGAACTGCTGGTTGCTCAGCAATCGACGGCGACCAAGCAAAGCGTCGAGGCGATCCACGGCGCCGTGGCGATTCCAATCGACAAGATTCTGAATGAAACGGTTCAAGTAATCGAGAGCTACATTGGTCACGACCCAGAGGTGATCAAGCGGCTGCGGTCCGTGCTGGCGAACGCCCGCGAGATTAAGCTGGCGATTCAGAAAGTTGGCGCGGCGATGGCTCCGGATGAATCGCTTCCAACCGGAAGCGGTCCCGCACCTCATCCTGCCCTGCAGAACAAGCGGATTCTGGTGATTGATGCCGATGAGCAAGTGAGAACCAGTGCCCATCAGCTGCTCGAGCGGCACGGTTGCATCGTCGAAACGGCTGATGAGGGGCACGATGCGATCTTGATGGTACGCAACAGCGGCCCCGAGCAAGCTTACGATGCAATCATTGCGGATATTCGATTGCCAGACATCAGTGGCTACGATTTGCTGATGAAGCTAAAGGAGATGCTCGACAATCCGCCTTTGATTTTGATGACCGGTTTTGGTTATGACCCGGGACATTCGATAGTTAAGGCCCGCCAAGCTGGGCTGCGAGCCGGTGCGATTCTCTACAAGCCGTTTCGATTGGACCAGTTGTTGTCGACCGTCGAAGCGACGGTCACCGGCGAGCGGACTGCTGGCTAAGTCGCCACCCGAGATGTGGTGCTGGCTGATTTCCGGCAACTCACGCTGAGCGTTGCCCGCAGTTGGAAGCGAGCCGCGAGGATCCGTTGTGCAATTCGCCCTGTTCGGGTTAAGTTGGCTAATTTGGTGAGCGGGAGTTGCAGTTGAACTCCCGAGGTGCGGGCTCGATGCAGCGAATGGTTCGCAGCGCGAGGGCTTGGCAGGAGCGACCATGGATTGGTTATTGTGGCCATTAATTCTGCTTGGGCATGTTGGCTTCTGGTGCTTTTTCTTTAATCGCACGCACGCCACTGCTTGGCCGCGCCCATGGCGAAAGGGAATCGAGAAATTTGTTCTGGCGGTTGTCTTTCTGCCCCTCTCCCTCGGGCTGGTTTGGAATTGGTTTGAAGGGTTCCCGGGGCCGCTCCGGTTCTCCGAGGGAAGATTGCCACTTCTGGGCTACCTCTCCTTTTGCGCTGCGATTGGAGTCTGGTTCCTGGTCGCTTGGTTGCTCCGCAAACTGAATCGCAGGCAACCGCATGAAGTTCGTTTTTTAGCGCGGGAAATCGTCGACGTCGAGCAACAGACCAAGCAGCGACTGACTGCGGGAAGCTTTGCCGAGTTTTTCCGCTTGGTGCCGTGGAACCGTTGCACCTGGATGGCAGCAGATACCGGAGAAATTCGGATC
Organism: Planctomycetota bacterium; assembly: GCA_046075445.1. Taxonomy (GTDB): domain Bacteria; phylum Planctomycetota; class Planctomycetia; order Pirellulales; family Pirellulaceae; genus BJ22. The sequence continues at coordinate 3,722 of JBJTQD010000520.1, read as the reverse complement.
CAGCGGCCAGATGCCAGTCGCTTCGATGGCCTGAAGATCGCCCACCTCTCGGACTTTCATTTGACTGGGGGGATTCGAGCCGAGTACTACGACTGGATCGTCGATCGGATTAATGCGGAACAGTGCGACTTGGTTTTGCTTTCGGGCGATTTGGTCGACGAGTCGCATTGCCTCGATTGGATTCCAAGAATCTTTGGACGACTTCAAGCGAGGCTCGGGAAATTCCATGTGCTTGGGAATCACGATCTCCAAAACGCTGATCAAGCGACTTACCGAAAGTTGCTGGAAGCCGCTGGTTGCCAATATCTTTCCGGCCACTGGGTGACGCTCGATTTCCGTGGCGCTCCGATTTGCCTGACCGGAAATGACCTCCCGTGGTACAGCGAGGCAGAACAGTTGCGGGAAGCCCCCCCAGCAGGAGCCCTGAAGTTGCTTGTTTCCCACAGTCCCGACCAGATTCGCTGGGCGATTGACCGGCAAATCGACGTGATGTTTGCCGGCCACACGCACGGCGGCCAGATTTGCTTTCCGCTGATCGGACCGGTAATATCACCGAGTAAATACGGTGTCCGATTTGCAGGGGGCGAGTTTAAATTGGGCTCGACGCTGCTGCTCGTATCCAGAGGAATTTCTGGAGACGAGCCGATTCGCTGGCACTGTTTGCCGCAAATTAATGTTTGGACTCTCCGAGCTTAGCCTCGCCGTTTCACAGAATAGAGGAGTTTATCGTGATGAAAAAAACAGTTTCTGTTACCGCACTGTTCGGGATTTTGGGCCTGCTTTCGCTGCTCGTCTTGGTTGGCTGCGAAGCGAAGAAAGCCGACTCGGCTCCAGCCGCCGATTCGGGGAAGAAGTCGGCAGCGACTGCTCCTGCTTCGCCGGCTGGTGGCAGCGAGTCGCATTTCGCTAAGGTCATTACGGAAGCCTCGTTCGAAGCCGATGTGCTGAAAAGCGACCAGGTCGTGATGGTCGATTTCTGGGCTCCGTGGTGTGGACCTTGCAAGATGATTGCTCCATCGGTCGAAGAGATTGCCCAGGAGTTCGAAGGAAAGGCCGTGATTGCCAAGCTCGATGTCGACAACGCTCAGGCAATTGCCTCCAAGTACGAAGTCAACGGAATTCCCGCTTTGTTGTTCTTCAAGAACGGCGAAGTTGTTGATCGAATTGTCGGCGCCCAGCCCAAAGAGCAGATTGTTGACAAACTAAAGTCGGTCATGGGGAACTAAGCGCGGTCAGTCTTTTGATTTGCTGCGCCAAGTAATGGCTGAGAATTGTGATGGTCAGTGCCGGGTTCACTCCGGTTGATGAAGGGAGTGCGGAGCCATCACAGACAAAGACGTTTTCCAGCCCGTAAACTCGCCCAGATAAGTCGACTGCGCCTTGGCCGGCTGAACTGGCGAGTCGACAGGATGACATTTGATGAGCGCTAAACAGCCGCAGGTTGCCGAGGCAGCGTGCGGCTTTTTCTTGCGCTCGCAGGTAGGTTTTGAAAGCTGCGTCGTCGAGTTGGCAGTCGAAATCGTCGATGCCCCAGGACGGGGCCAAGAGCCGCGAAGCTCCGACGGCACGGAGTCCAGTTAAAGCGGCGCTTATCCCTTTGCCCACGGCCGCACGCAGAGCGGGGTTCATCCGATATTGGACCCGCGGTTGGCCTTGAGCGTCGATTTCAACCCGCCCTGCCCGATCGTTTTGATCGTGAACCAGCACGAGCCAGCCAGCGAGGTGTTTCGCTCTTTGCAGCATGTGACGATAGGCGAGTGGTCCATGCCAGGGAAGGCTCATCGCGAGCAAGCCAGGCGGTAGCGGGACCGATTCGAGCCGAAATCTTGACGGCAGGGAATGCTGCTTGGCAAACTCGTCGACGACGATTGCTTGGGGAGGGCCCTCCCAAGGCGAAACTTCCTGCCCAAATTCGCCGAGCACAATCGCCGCAGGGTGAATTTGCAAATGCTGGCCCACGTGAGCGTTTCCCAGTCCACTTCGCAGGAGCAGTGCCGGAGTGTGGATCGCCCCCGCGGAAAGCACGAGATGCCGAAAGCGAAACTCGACTTTCCGTTGAGTTCCATCCTCATCTCGCAGCACACCTGTGGCGCGGTCGACTCGTCCTTGATCATGCTCCAGCAATTCGATTCGGCACTCGGGAATGAGGTGCACGCCCAGACGCTCTGCATCGGCGATGTAAGTCCGCAGCGCATCCTGTTTGCCGTCGCTGCAACCAAAGCTGCAAGTTTGGCAACTTGAGCATTCGCCTTGAATGCGCTCGACAGAGTGGTGTGACCAGCTGAGCCTTTGGGCTGCGGATTGTAGCAAGCGATTGCTTGTTGTCAGCGATTGAACTGGCGCGATACCGAGGCGGCGCCGCACTGAATAGAGGCTGTGTTGCCAAGATTCGGTAAGGCAGGCATGAAAGCCAAATTGATGCGACCAGTCTTCGAGCAGCGTCCGCGGAGGCTCAAGATAAGTCCCCCAGTTGATCACGGTGCCTCCACCGAAGACTCGGCCGGCGATCAAACTGACCGGCAGTTCTCGCGTGGGGATTGTGCCGTGGCTCTCCAGCCAGAGGCGGTTGGCTAATTCTTCCGAACATCCCAGTTCGCTCGCGCGGGGGAGAGGCCCGGCATCAACCAGAATCACTCGCTTGCCTGTTTCGGCTAGTTCAGCCGCGACCACGCTGCCGCCGGCCCCCGATCCAATGACAAGAAAGTCAGCCGCAAATGTTTGCTGTTCGCTACGGATGAACGCCGGACGAGGCAGCGGCGTCTCCGATACCTTTGGAATAAATCCGGAGTATCCGATCGCCTCGTGGAGGCTTCGCTGCTGGTCTTCGCTCTGGTCACTTGGAGCGAGTGCGTGGTAATGCAGCAGTTTGAGTAGGCCTGTCAGAAAGAGTTTGACGCCGTCGCTGGCGGTTGCGAGTAACCGGCCCGCGGCTTCCTGCTGCTCGGTTTCTGAAAGAGTCGAAAATCGTGCGAGCCTTCCCTTCCACTTGCGCCCTCTCAGGTGGCTGGCCAAGCGGCGAAGGAGCTTCTTCACTTCGCGCTGTGTTGCTGCTGAGCTGGCAGCGAGATTCTTTTCGAGTGCTCTCAGGAGTTTGTCAGGTTCGGATTTCAGCACAAAGAGTGCTGCGGAGTCGCCGGCGCGGGGGACGAGCCGTGGAAATATCGAACTCGCCAGTTGGGCGAGTGTCGCTCTTTCTGTTTCGTCGAATTGAAAACTCATCGGCAGCGGCAAAGTAGGTTGGAAGAACTCGTTTTCCACGGCTCTGAGGGGAGTTGCTGCGTTGGACTCGGGTAAATGTGCCCTTCGCAGAGCCTCGATTCTAATTGCTCAACTCTGATTTTTCTGGCCAAGCCGACGTGTTAGTGAGCAAATGTGGAGGGCTGAAAACGGGGCTGCGAACGTCGTAAGAGAACTTGCCGGGCTCCGATTAAAACGGTTTCGCCAATTCAGCAGTCGGAGGAACCTGCTTTTCGCCTTACAGGCGTTGGAATTGGCAGGCGTTTCGTGCAGCGATAGTCGGCTGGTCGATAAACGCCATGAGGCAACGTGCCTTCCATCTGGGGTGTCGCCAGTCTGTAACGCTGAGTCTTGGAAATGAGTCGCAGTCTGTTTTATCCGGTCATTTTGGTCGGCGCTTTGGGTTTGCCGGTTCTGCTGGTTAATGAACGAACCGACAGCGGCTTTCCGATGTTGCAAACCCACCCCCCCCCCCCCACCCCCCC
>JBJTQD010000519.1:0-8964 GCA_046075445.1 Planctomycetota bacterium | reverse complement strand
GACCCATCAAATGAAGACGTGACCGCTGTGCGCACCCACCGCGGCCGCTAATTGTCGGCTCGCGAATACTTTTTCAGCCGCCTTTTCATTCCGGCGTCGCCGGCATGCGAAGGTGGCGCGCGCCTCCACCGGCGGCTAGCGCCGACCCGCTCAGATACCAAGGCTAGAGTCTGAAAGAAGCCTGCTACTGCGGGGCGAGCCAATTGGCGAGTCGTTCTTCGATTACTTCTTCGGCCGAGATTGACGTGAGGCTGAGCCGTTCGGCTCCCCCGGCGAGGCTGGCGGCTTTCGCTGCGGTGCTCAAGTCGACAGCGCCGGGGCGCTGCAAGACGAGGACGCGGCGCTGCGGCTCGGCGGCTAGGCAACCAGCGATTCCTCCATACTTCACGATGCCCGGCAGGAAACTCGGATGCTCAAATTCACGCAGCGACTCCCAGCGAAAATCATCCAGCTCCAGCGCCAGTTCATTCAGCTCGGCAGTTGAAAGATTGGCTGCAGCGAACGCGGCGAGCGGAGCGAATTCCTTTCCTGCAACCAAGCTAAGCTGCAGGTCTGGAGTCTCGCGCCGCAGGGCGCGAACCAGCTGGATGATCTGCGTTGCCCGCTGGGCAATCAAAGCTTGGTTGTAGCCGAAGGTATACCCGGCCGCACGGCGGCCATTGGGCACCAGCCGATTCTGTCCTTCAGGGTTGGCAGCATCCTTGAGGTTCCCTTGGTGGGGCAGATCGAGCTGGACGACATCGACTCCGCGCTTGAGAAGCTGGCTGGCGAGAGGCGAGAGTTCAGGCGGGTCGCGGTCGAGTGTGGTTTGGCCTTGCGCATCAAGCACGATCGCCACTCGTTTGGCTGCTTGATCAGCGGGGCGGTTTGGCGCGAGGCGAATCAGCGGGGTCTCGAAACCGGCTGGTGATGGCTTAAGCCAACCGCGACGACGCGTTTTCTCCTCCAGCGGCTCAGTGCTTTCCCACTCTAGCTGAGAGTCACCCGCAGGTGTCGCCAGCAACACGCGAAACGCGGTCTTTAATTGGGCGGTGAGCCGGGCTTGATCGGGAGCCGTATTCGCAGCGGTCCAATCAAGTTGCCCGCGAGAGTCGGCGTCCCAGTGGCTAAGCAGTTGGACTTCGAAATCGGCTCCGCCGGCTGGACGAGGGTGCTCCGTATCAAACACGGTCAGTTGCTCGGGCGGGAGCGGATTGATTTCGCGCTCTTCAAGACTCGCCGCGTTCAGTTGCAGATGCTGATTGAACCAGCCGTACATCGCTTCGCGGCTGACCTGATTGTAATTGTGTCCGAACTCGAGTCGCGCCGTGAGCTGGAGCTTATCGCCTGCTCCGAGCAGTTCGTACAACTGCTTCAGTTCAGGAAAGCCTTTTTGTTCCATTTCGCGGGTCCAGTCGTTGGCCGCGGTGAGGCCGAGCGGCTTGGGGGCGAATATTGCTGCGAACTCGACGTTGCCATTATTGACGCGAAGCTGGCAACAGTTCTCGCAAGTACATCCGCCTTGCATGGCGGTCGAAACCATCACAGCCGGAAAGGCGACGGCCGGGCGATCATCGAGCGCGCAAAGAATGAACGTTTGCGTGCCGCCGCCGCTGGCACCCGTCACGCCAATTCGCGAACGGTCTACCTCGGGGAGTGTTTCGAGAAAGTCCAAGGCGCGGATCGAGTTCCACGTTTGCAGACCCATCACCGATTGCAGCCGGAGTTCAGCCGCGGGGCTGAACAAGCCCCAGCGACTTGGGTCTTCCAATTCAGGCCGACGATCTTTGAAGCCATGAGCGAGGTCGTAACTGATCTGCTGGGAGTCGGCATAGCCAATCATGTCGTAGTGAAAAACGAGACAGCCGAGTCGGGCGAGTGAAGCGCAGCGAGACTGGAGCACGCTGCGGGCGTTACTGGCAAATTTTTCTGCGCCCGATTCGAGTTCGCGTTTGATCTCGTCCTCCGTTGACCAGAGAAACCGCCCATTGCGCCAGTGGCCGTGAGGACAGAGGACGGCGGGGAGCAGTCCTGTTGTATTTTTCGGGCGGTAGATGTTTCCGGTGACGAAAAAGCCGGGCAGGCTTTCAAAGTCGACCTTTTCGATCGTGTAGTCACCGCAATCGATCGCGCCGTGGACGACTGGGTTCAGCGGAGTCCGCTGGGGAAGCGGCCAAAGCCCTAGGCTTACGAGAAGATGTTCGCGGAGTGCTGCGCGGCGCGACTGCCATTCCTGCTGACTGTTCGGCGGAGTGAAGGGAAAATAATCGTCGAGAGTACGCTGGACAGGCTGAGTGAACTTTGGCGCGGCTGGTTGGCTCGGGTCTTGAGCGAGGCCGACCGCTGCGCAGCTCAAACCAAGAGCGAAGGATAAGATTAGGAGAGTGAATTTCATTTCGGACACTCGCGTTGAAAAGTAACGCGCGAACAAAGCCAAGTCGGGCATACGCCAAGCAGTGGCTATTGTATCTTGGGGGCAAACCTTGCGGGGAAATCGGGGCCAATCTTGCGAATTGGCCGGCGAAAATCCTGTCAACTCAAGCTGATGCCGCTTGATCCCAACCAAAGTTAGTGTGAATTTGTGACTGAAACGGAAACCTCAAATTTTTTTGCTCGCGGTCGATTCTGGGCGCTATTGCTTACCGCAGTTGCGCTTGGGGGCGTGTTGGCTTGGTTGCTGCGCGGCGAGTTGCAGTTAGACCGGTTGATTGAGCGCGAGGTGGAACTGCTGCGGTGGCGGGACGATCATTTTTGGTTAGCGATTTTTCTAGCGGGAGCGGTCTATGCACTGGTCACGGGGCTGTCGATCCCCGGAGCGACACTGCTGACGCTGGTGACCGGTTGGTTGTTTGGCTTTGGGCCGGGCTTGGTTGTGGTGAGTCTGGCGTCGACGGCCGGCGCGACGCTCGCTTTTTTGTTTGCGCGCTGGGTACTCAAAGCGGGCGTGCCCGAGGCCGCGCAGGAGCGACTCCGCGGCTTGGGTTTATGGCGGGAGAGCCTGAGCGAGCGTCAGGCGAGTGAGTTGCTGCTGGTGCTGCGGCTGGTTCCATTGGTGCCATTCTTTGTGGTGAATCTGTTGATGGCCGCGCTGCCGATTCGAGCGACTCGCTTTTGGTGGATCAGCCAATTGGGGATGTTACCGGCCACGGTGCTGTACGTGCTCGCCGGCTCTAGCCTTCCCGGTCTAAAGCAACTTCAGGAGCGGGGGTGGTCGAGCCTCGTCGACCAACGGTTGTTGTGGGCGCTGGCTGGTTTAGGCGCGCTGGCAGGGATGGCTTTCTGGTACCGTGAACGAATTCGCCGCAAGGCAATTTGAGGCTGGACCTCGTATTCGGCGCAATCGTTGTATTCAGCGCCTTTGAATTTGCCCGCTTGGATTGTGGCTCTCCTCGGGGCTCTCTTTTCTGCTGTGACCTACGCTTTGCTTATTGGCTGATTCCGCGCTGGAAATCAGCTTTGCCGAGAAAGGTCACTGCGCATGTCAATTCAGGTTGAGTGGATCGATTGGACGGAGCCGAGCAAGCGGCCGGAAGTTCGCCGGCATTGGGATGAGTTGTACGACCGGAGCACGGTTCGTCAGCCAACATCGCGGTTCGAACACATCGAATTGTGGTTTGATTGTTTCGCTCCGAACGCCCGGCGGGAAGCGCTAGTCGTCGAAGAGAACGGCCGCTGGCTGGCCGTTGCGCCTCTGATAAAGACGCGGCTGTACGGCTGCTTGCCATCTTGGGAAATTCCTTACAGTTACTGGACGCCGTCGCCTGAAATCTTGATTGACGCCGAGCAGCATCGCGACCCTGCTTTGATTGGCTCGTTGCTTCACGGGATGATGCGAAATGGTCGCTGGCTGGTCCGCGCCAATGAGTTGCTGGGGGACTCCAGCGTCGTTAAGCAACTTGAGGGAGCGCTTTGCAAGAGCGAGTACGAACACGACTGGAGCACGCGTTACGAGATCGGTAAGGTCCCGATTCACGGTGTTAACGCGCCAGTCGATTGGGCTGATTTTCAGCGGCAGTTGTCGGGTAACTTCCGCCGGCAGATGCGGAAGATGCTGAATCGAGCCGAGCGTGAAGGCGGGGTCGAGATGCAGGTCGTGCGCCCAACGAGCGGCGAAGAAGCAAAGCCGTGGGTTCTTGCTGGTTTCGACTTGGAGCACCGCGGCTGGAAAGGTGCAAATCAGACTTCGATTATGAGCCAGCCAAAGATTGCCGAGTTCTTCTGCCGTCAGGCTGGTTTGCTGGCGGCAAGAAACAAACTGATTATTGCCAACTTGCTGCACAAAGGTGAACTGATCGCGTTTGAGTATGGGTTTCGGTTTAAGCGAACTTACTTCTCACCCAAGATTGCCTACGACGAAAATCACTCGCGACTGAGTCCAGGCCACTTGCTGATGCACCTCTGGATCGAACGGATGTATTCGGAGGACGAGTTTGACTGCTACGACTTCACCGGTCCGATTACCGAAGCGACTGCGAAGTGGTCATTCAGCACCTATCCGATCAAGCGCCTGGTAACGGGAACGGGCTGGATGGGCAACCAAGTGATCAAAGCGGCCCGGTTGGCCAGACAAGCGAAGTCGGGCTGGGAAACTTGGCGAGAGAAGCTTCGACCGGCTGGCAAGCAGGCCCCTGCGGGAGTGCCGGCGGAAGCCAATCTGTAAAACGGAGAAAGCTCGCTCTGGGGCTTGGCGGCCGAGTCACCTGCAGGGCGAGGCAAGCTGGATGGCTTGTATCGAAGAGAGCATGGCAGGGCGAAAGAAACTCTGCGGCTTATGCCGAGCTTGCCCGATTTAAGCGGAATCGGGAGGAAGAATGTCTCAGCGATTATTCCGCGAGATGGGTGGGTCTGTTGCGAGATTCACCTGAACGGTCGATGGAAGAGTTGGGAGTGTGCGCGCGTTGACGCGACCGGATGGCGACAGCGCCGCTGCTGCCCCACAAGGTCTCATTGTTGAAGGAAATTAACGGATGCTGGTCATAGTCGGATTGATAGTCGTGTTCGGCTCCGTGCTGGGCGGTTTTACGATTGCTGGCGGAGCCGTTGGCGCATTGATTCACCCATCAGAACTGCTGACGATCGGTGGTGCTGCTTTGGGCGCGTTGATCATGATGTGCCCGATGAAGGTGCTGATGGACCTGATTAAGGGCGTGCTCGGTTCGCTCAAGGGATCGCCTTACGGAAAGCCAGCCTACAAGGATCTGTTTGGCGCGTTCTATGAGCTTTTCACGGTGGCTCGCCGCGATGGTTTGCTTGCGCTGGATCCGCATGTCAACAGTCCACACGAGAGCGCGATCATCAGCAAGTATCCCACGCTCGCGAAGAATCATCACAATCTGGCTTTCTTTACGAGTTGCCTTGGCTTGACGCTCAACTCCTCGATGGAGTCGAAGATCTTCAGTTCATTCGTTGACGCTGAGTTGAATGCGATTCACGAAGAGCATCATGCGCCGATCAGCGTTTTGCAAAAGACAGCCGATGCGCTGCCGGGCTTTGGAATCGTCGCCGCGGTGCTCGGGATCGTGATCACGATGGGTGCGATTGCCGGGCCCGTTGAAGAAATCGGTCATAAAGTGGGTGCCGCGCTGGTCGGAACGTTCCTTGGAATTTTGATGTCGTATGGAATGTTTGGCCCGTTGGCGGTCAAGCTCGAGTTCAATGCGCATGCTGAGATGCAGTACTTCCGAACGATTGCTACGATCGTCGGCGGGTTTGTCGATAACCTTGCTCCCAAGGAAGCGATTGAACTTGGTCGCCGCGGACTCGGTTCCGATGTTCGCCCCACCGAAAAGGAAATCGCTGATATTTACGCGAATGCAAAACCACCAGCCGCTGTTTAAGCGACGGAAGCAGTTTCAACCAGATATAAGTCAGGTTTAGAGGGGAGCAGGCAAGCATGGCAGGTGGCGGTGGTGCATGGAAAGTGGCGTACGCCGACTTCGTGACGGCAATGATGGCGTTCTTCTTGGTGATGTGGATCACGGCTCAAAGTCAAAAGGTCAAGGAGGCGGTTGCCCATCACTTCAGCGACCCCTTCGGTCTTCAGGACAAGAACAGCAAATCGGGTGGCTTGGATACCGCAGGTCCGCCGATGCAATTCAATGAGAATCAGCGCTTCTCGGTGAAGCCAAAATTGCTGGTCGATCAAGATGATGTCCGGCACCAGCTCGGCACGATGATTTTCTTTAAAAACAACGCGGCAACATTGGATGAGCAAGCCAAGGCTGCGATCGAGGCCTTGGTTCCAAACTTGACTTCGCAGTTCAACGCCGTGGAGATCGTGGCCTATGCCGATCGACAAGCGACGAGCAGCGGTGGCGATGGACCCTGGGTGCTGGTTCAGCAGCGTTGCCTTGCGGTGAAGGAATTTTTGATCGACTGGGGAGTCCCCCCACACAAGATTCGGCTGGTCCAGCGCGTTGCTGATGAGGACACGGCTGAGAATGGCGAGTTGAAACCACCGACGCAGACCCAGCCGAATCGGCTAGAGATTCGGGTCAGCCGACCGGAAATGGAAAAGTAGGGCGAGGAAGTCGATTTGCTGGGACGGATGGGACTCTTGGGAGTGGTCGAGTGAAGCAGTCGTCGAGGTCGCGCGTTTGAATGAGGCGAGATGAAATGGCGCTGCCGAAGTGGGAGTTGGCGCGGAGACCCCGGCTGAGGTAGTAAACGCAAACGCCGCGGCAGAAAGCCGGCGGGCTGTTAGCGCAAAGCCAACCTGCGCCCCGCCTCGCCTCGCCTGCGTTAAAGCCTGGCGGCTTTGGGCTGCGGCTACGGGCTAAACGAAAAACCAGCCTAAGCGCCAAACGAAAAGACTGGCTTTGGCTAAACCAAAAGAGCCTGAAGGCTTGTTGGAACTAGCGCGATTTTTTCTTGGCTGGTACGGGCTGCTTGGCGACTGCTTTGGGTGCGGCTTTCTTGGGAGCCGTCACTTTCGCCGGCGCGGTCTTGGTTGCTGTTGGTTTGGCTGGTGCTGCTTTCACCGAAGCGGCTTTCGGCGCGACTGGCTTGGCAACGGGAGCCTTTACTGCAATTGGCTTGGAAGCAGCTTTCGGAGCTGCTTTCCGAACTGGCTTGGCTGCGACTACTGGGGCCGGGGGAGCAGGAACTGCTGGAGCCGCAACAGGTGCAGCCGCGGCTGCTGCTTTTTTCACTGCGACTTTGGCCTTGGCGGCGACTTCTTTCTTGCTACTCCGCTTGATGTCCATGGAGTGAGCTTTTTGATACGACTGAATGTCCTTGAACTTGCCTTCCTTTTCGCGGACTGCGTAAAGCTTCTTACCTGCTTTGCTGCGGAGCACGGTGCGCTTGGCCATTGATGATTCCCTTCCAGATGATTTCCGAATACCTGCGAACAACGAATGCGCCTTACATGCGGCGACACTTGGCTTATTCTTGAGCCGCAAAGGCTAGGCTGCAACCCCCACAAGGTATACTGACGGAAGTTTGGCTACCGCTCGAAGAGAGCTGTGGGCCGGCAATTTCATTAACCAGTAACAACAAGGTTTAATCGATGTCCCGCCGCTCGATCTTTTGGCTTCTCTCGCTCTGCACCATCCTGATCGTAATGATTTGGACGGGGCGGGGCCAAGCGTGGGCTGTTCGGTTGCAAAACCAGGAGAGCGAGACGGTAAAGATGCTGGGCGTAGTGCGTTCAAGGAGCTTGGCTGAAGTAAGCGGCTTGGCCATGGCGAGAGGCGAAGCGCTACGACTTTGGGCTCACAACGACTCTGGTGACGCAGCCCGATTGTTTCTTATCTCCAGCGGTGGTGAACTGCTAATGGAGGTTGCGCTGGAGGGAGCGAATCACACTGACTGGGAAGACATGTGCGCCTTCGAGCGCGAGGGAAAGCGGTACCTGCTTGTTGGGGATATCGGCGACAATGCGGCTCGGCGTAGCGATTGCCAACTCTATCTTTTGTCCGAGCCTGAGTTTGCGGCCCAAGCTGATGCGAAAAGCCGCGAGCCGAAAACGGAAAAATCATCTACTCAAAAGATCTCTTTCCAATTTGAAGATGGCCCGCGTAATTGCGAATCGCTCGGTTTCGATTCGACCAGCAATTCTTTGTTGCTCGTCGAGAAACTGCTGGGGAGCACGGCGGAAGGCACGAATGCTGGCGTATATCAGCTCGACTTGGGAAAGCGGCTTGGCGAGAAATCTGCTTCAGACTCGCAGCCGCTGGTTGCCAAACGGATTGGAGAGCTGCCTTGGAGAAACGTCACTGGGCTGGATCTATCCGACGACGGCAAGCGACTTTTTATTCGAACCTATTTTGAAGGTTATCTGCTGGAACGAGACGCGGAGCAATCGTGGCAGCAGCGTTTAGAGCAACCCTTGCCCAAGGCGATTCGCTTGCCGGTCGAGGCCCAAGGCGAAGCAGTCTGTTTTACTGGCGATGCCTCGGCAGTGGTGCTGACGAGTGAATTCACCTTTCAGCCGATCTGGAAATTGGAATTAGCTGCTGAATCCAAGAAGGGGCCGGCGGCGCCAGAGAAAATCGCAACTCAGGAACCGCAGCCGCAACAGGAGATAAAAAAACTGATCCTGCCGGGTGAGGCCTTTGAGTGTGCGGGGCGGCCCGCGTTTATTCTTTGGCCCAAGCCCGAACTGCGGAGCGAGCCGCAGCCCTGGATCTTTTACGCGCCAACGCTTGCTCCGTATCCGGATGAAGCGGAGAAGTGGATGCATCAACAACTTCTCGATGCGGGTGTCGCTGTTGCCGGGATTGATGTGGGAGAAGCTTACGGCAGTCCGCAGGCGAGGAAGTTGTTCGAGGAGTTTTATGCTGAGCTGACCGGCAAGCGAGGTCTCGCCAAGCGCCCTTGTTTGTTGGGCCGGAGCCGAGGCGGGCTTTGGGTCAGTAGCTGGGCAGCCGATCATCCCGAGCGATTTGCGGGACTGGCGGGGATCTATCCCGTATTCGATTGGCGAACTTATCCGGGCGTTGCGAACGCCGCACCGGCTTATGGACTGACGCCTGAAGCACT
>JBJTQD010000518.1:0-5296 GCA_046075445.1 Planctomycetota bacterium | reverse complement strand
CGTCGGCAATGATCGGCACACCGGCTTTGTCGGCCGCGAGTGCCGCGTCGTGAATCGCAGAGATCTGCGGAACCCCGACGCCGCTGACGACGCGTGTGGTACAAATCGACCCTGGGCCGATCCCTACCTTGACCGCATCTGCTCCAGCATCAATCAGAGCCTGAGCACCTTCGGTTGTCGCCACATTTCCGGCGATAACCTCGATGTTCCAGCGCTCTTTGATTTGCCGGACCGATTCGATCACGTTTTTCGAATGACCGTGGGCACTATCGACAACCAGGACATCGACACCCTTTTCGATTAGCCCAGCGACGCGTTCGAAATCGAACACCCCAACTGCGGCCCCGACCCGCAATCGCCCGTGCCTGTCTTTGCAGGCATTGGGGAAGCGGTTCATCATGTCGATGTCTTTGATCGTGATTAAGCCCTTCAGTCTTCTATTTTCGTCAACCAGTAAAAGTTTCTCCACCTTTTTAGCCGTTAAAATTTTCTCAGCTTGCTCAAGCGTTACATCCCCCGTCGCCGTTACGAGGTTTTCGCTGGTCATTACCTGAGCAATTGGCTGTTCAGCCGTCTCGAGAAACCGCAAGTCGCGCCGGGTAAGGATTCCTGCTAGCGTTCCGTCCGCATGCACAATCGGGACGCCCGAGACGTTGTGCTGGCGCATCATTTCTTTAGCTTGGCCGACAGTGGCCGATGGCGGCAGGGTTACTGGGTCAAAGATGATCCCATTCGCGCTTCGTTTGACCTTGTAGACCTCTTCCGCTTGGGCCTGGATGGTCATGTTCTTATGAATAATGCCGATCCCGCCGACTTTTGCCAAAGCGATTGCCATGGCGCTCTCGGTCACCGTATCCATTGGAGCCGAGAGGATGGGGATGTTCAGTCGGATATTGCGCGTAAGTTGGCTTCCGACGTCCACTTCAGAGGGGACGATCTCGCTGTAGCGCGGTTGGATGAGAACATCGTCAAACGTAATGGCGGTTTTGATAATCTTCGATTCGAGCATTCTCGGCTGAGTCCCTCGATTGGCGTGAAGGATTGAGGTCAAAGTCTGACCGCGGCCAAAGCCTCTCAGCGTAGTGAGCTGGCGAGTCGCTTGAACCGCTGGAAAGTACTGCCGCAGAGGTCAGGTTTAAAAAAAGGGTGCAGTGCCAATAGCGTCGAGTACCGGTTCGGTTGCTCGTGCTCTGGGGAACAGCCTCTGTTGTCGTGCCTGAATCGATTCGCTGCGGTCGAAATGGAATCGAGAATTATCACTTTTCCGTGGCAACTTGACAACGTGCCGCGGGTGGTTGTCAGCGGGAATTTTGCCGCGCCCAACAAGCCCGTAGTCCAAGGCTCGTCGATTAGCTTCTCACGCCCCCAATCGTGTCATCGCCTACTCTCCAAGGAGTGGTTGAAGCGGTAAACTGTGGGGGCTGAACAGGCAGGTAAACTGGCTTTTGAATCGGCGGCTTGTCTGAACGTTCTCGCCTGCGCTCTCGGCCCCCCTCCGCTTCGGTTTACGCAACTCGCTCGACACCCGCTCATGTCCACCGAAGAATCCTCTCTCACCGTCAGCCAACTCACCGAGCAAATCAAGTCGACGCTCGGGACGAAGTTCAGCGGCGTCTCGGTGCGGGGCGAGATTAGCGATTTGACTCGAGCAAGTTCCGGGCACTGTTACTTCTCGCTCAAGGACGACAACGCCAAGCTGTCCGCGGTGATTTGGCGAACTACGGCTCAGCGATTGAAATTCAAACTCGAGGAAGGTGTCGAAGTTATTTGTCGCGGCGGGATTGATGTCTACCCGCCGCGAGGCAGCTACCAGCTGACCGTCAACCAAATCGTCCCGGTCGGCGTTGGCCCGTTGCAGTTGGCTTTTCAGCAACTCCATCGCAAGCTTTCCGCGGAGGGACTGTTTGAGCCAATTCACAAACAACCGCTGCCCCGGTTTCCTCGGCGGATTTTGCTGGTCACCAGTCCCCAGGGTGCCGCCGTCCGAGATTTCCTGCAAGTGCTCAGCCATCGCTGGCGACTGAGCGAAGTGTTGCTGATTCCTGTCCGGGTACAGGGCGAGGGAGCAGGTCGCGAGATTGCTGAGGCGATTGCAAAGGCGAATAGAATCCAGCCGCGTCCTGATGTCTTGGCTCTTGTTCGGGGTGGCGGTAGTGCGGAAGACCTTTGGAGCTTCAACGAAGAAGTGGTCGTTAGAGCGATCTTTGCCTCGAAGATTCCGGTTGTCTCGGGCGTGGGGCACGAGGTCGATGTGACATTGGCCGACCTCGTCGCCGATGTCCGTGCGTTGACGCCAACCGATGCAGCCGAGAAGGTCGTGCCGAAACAGAGCGACTTGCTTGCTTGGCTCCGCGATACCGAGCAGCGACTCGGCTCCAGCCTCGCGAACCGTTGGCGGTCGGCTCGACAACAAGTTGACTCGCTGGCCAACCGTCCCGTACTGGCCAAACCTCTCGGATTGGTACAGACGCTCAGTCAGCGGCTGGATGATTTTCAGCTCAGATTGCAGGGCCCGATCGACCGGCGACTGGAGCGGGCACGGGCACAGTGCGACCAGCTCGCGGGAAAACTGGAAACGCTCAGTCCGCTCGGTGTGCTGAAGCGGGGCTACAGTTTGACGCTGCGTGATGGCGAGGTGATTGGCGATTCGTCCAAGCTGAAACGAGGCGAATTGCTCGAGACTCGCTTAGCCCAAGGCAAGGTCTTCAGTCGAGTGGAGCGGATAGATTAGTGCTGAGTGGATTAGTGGTCTGACGAATCGGTGGGCGCAGCGATCAGATTCAGGTGGCGAATTTTTCGAGGTGAGTCATGGCGAAGAAAAAGAAAGATGAACCGGCCGACGAGCAGGGCCAACCAAGTTTCGAGCAGGCTCTGGAGCAACTTCAGGCGGTCGTGCGAGAACTGGAGTCCGGGCAATTGACGCTGGAGCAGTCGCTTGTGCGATACGAGCAAGGCGTGGCGAATTTGCGACGCTGTTACTCTACACTGCAGTCGGCTGAACAGCGGATTCGGATGCTCGTCGAGTTGGATGAGAGCGGGCGAGCCGTGACGCGGAATTTCGCGCATGAGGCTTCCCATTCGACTCCGGTCGATGAGGAAGACGAAGATGAGTGGGATAGCTAACCGCAAGCTGGGCGACCGAACCGACGGGATGAGTCGGTCGCTTGAATCGCGAATTTCCGGTCACTGACCCGGCTTTTTTTCTGGTAGACGATGTTGCAGCAAGTACTCGAAATGTTTCCGCCTCCGGTAAGGTTGGCGTTTGCCGAGGTTGACCGGTGGCTGGACCAATACACGCAAGCGGCGGATGGATTTCCGGAGCGACTCCGCGAAGCGATGCGGTATAGCTTGCTGGCTCCGGGAAAGCGACTGCGGCCGTTGCTGGTGCTCGCTGCTTGTGATGCCTGCGGTGGTGAACCGGCGCGGGCTTTGCCGGCGGCCTGTGCAGTAGAGATGATTCACACCTACTCGCTGATTCACGATGACTTGCCGGCGATGGATGACGACGAGCTGCGCCGTGGCCGGCCGACCTGTCACATTCAGTTCGACGAAGCGACCGCGATCTTGGCGGGCGACGCGCTGATTCCTCTGGCGTTCGAAGTGATCGCGACGGGGCTGGAGCCAGCCGAATTGGCCCGCCGCGCGGTGAGGGAGTTGGCACGAGCTGCGGGAGCGACCCAGCTGGTAGGCGGACAGGCCGATGACTTGCAGCATCAGTTCGCCGATCCGAATCGGGAAATGCTGCAGGCGATTCACCTGCGAAAGACGGCTGCGATGATGGCCGTCAGCCTGAAACTGGGCGGCTTGGTGGCTGGAGCGGGGCCGAGTGTGCTCGATCGCCTCGAAAACTTCGGGGAAAAGCTCGGTTTAGCCTTTCAAATCGCAGATGATCTGTTGGATTTGCAAGGGGAGCAGGCGAAAATAGGAAAAAAGACCGGCAAAGACGAATCTCGCGGCAAACTGACCTATCCGGGGCTGTTGGGCGTTGAGCAGAGCGTCTTTCTTGCGGGTGAACTGGTAGCAGCGGCTCAGAGCGAGCTTGCCGCGCTGGGTGACCGGGCCGCGGGGCTACGGCAACTGGCAAGTTTTTTCGTCGATCGAACGCACTGATCGCAACTTTGGGAACAAGCAATGTCTGAAGTCAAATCGCCTGTGATTCTGCCGACGATCGAATCGCCGATGCAACTGCACAAAATGTCAGTGGATGAGCTCAAGCAAGTCGCTGACGAAATTCGCGACGTGCTGTGCCAGTTGATGAGCCAGCGGGCGGCGCATTTCGCTTCAAACCTTGGCGTTGTCGAGTTGTGTCTCGCTCTGCACAGCACGTTTGACTTTCGGCGCGATCGACTGATTTGGGACACTGGGCATCAGATCTACCCGCACAAGCTGGTGACGGGACGTTATCAACGATTCAATTCCATCCGCACCCGCGGCGGCTTGATGGGCTTTCCCCATCCGGGCGAGAGTGACTATGACCTGTTCATGACGGGGCATGCGGGATCGAGCGTCTCGACGGTCGTTGGGCTGCGAAGCGGAGATGATTTGCTCGGGCGGAAGGACAGCCACTGCATCGCTGTGATCGGCGACGGAGCGTTTCCTTCGGGAATCGTGTTTGAGGCGCTGAACAACGCCCATACGCTCAACAGCAACATGTTGGTCATTCTGAACGACAACGAAATGTCGATTTGCCCTCGAGTCGGTGGCTTGGCGAATTACCTGGACCGACTCCGCTCCAATCCGCTCTACTCCGGAATTAAGCAAGAGGTCGCCAACCTGCTGAACAAAGTGCCTGTCTTTGGCGACCCGACGGAACGGCTGCTCGCTCAAATTAAGGAAGGCGTCAAGTGCGGCCTGCATGGCGGGATGATGTTCGAGGAATTTGGTTTTAAATACTTCGGCCCGATTGATGGACACAACATCCAGCTGCTCAAGAAGTATCTGAAGATGGTTGCCGACATTCCGGGACCGGTCCTGCTGCACGTCATCACGAAGAAGGGTTGTGGATTTGAACCGGCAGCAAGCGATCCGGTCTACTTCCACACGCCCCCGGTTTTTGAACGAGCCGGTCAGCAAGCCGTGATCAAGAAAAAGGCTGGCGGGAAGGCCTATACCAATCACGCTCGCGACGCGATTTTCGATCAGATGAAACATGACCCGAAAGTCACCGTGATCACCGCCGCGATGTGTCAGGGGAATCTTCTGGAACCGGTGCGAGAGGCATTTCCAGACCGCTTCTTTGACGTTGGGATTTGCGAGTCGCACGCGGTTGCCTTTGCTGCAGGTCAGGCGAAAGCGG
>JBJTQD010000517.1:0-4910 GCA_046075445.1 Planctomycetota bacterium | reverse complement strand
CTCAGCACCATCTTTAAATCGCGCGAGACGTTGATCGCTATCTTGGCGGTCACCATGATCGCTCTGCACCTGCTGCTCAGGTATTCATGGCCGAGCCCTGATCCGAAATGGCTGCCACAATTGCCGCTTTGGATTGCGCTGGTTCTCGGCGGAATTCCGCTCGTCTGGGACTTGCTGCAGAAATTGCTTCGGCGCGAATTCGGCTCGGATCTGCTCGCAGGAATTTCGATCGTCACCTCGGTCCTGCTCGGCGAATACCTAGCCGGAACGCTCGTCGTGCTGATGCTCTCCGGCGGAGAAGCCCTCGAAGCTTACGCTGTCCGCAGCGCATCTTCTGTGCTCCGCGCCTTGAGTAAACGAATGCCCTCAGTCGCCCATCGCCGTCTCAATGGAGTGATGGAAGACGTCGCGCTCGACCAAATCCGAATTGGTGATACCTTGGTGGTCTTCCCACATGAGACCTGTCCAATCGACGGCACAGTCCTTGAGGGCCACGGCGTGATGGACGAGAGTTACCTGACGGGCGAGCCATATATGCTCAGCAAATCGCCAGGTTCCTCGGTCCTCTCGGGTGCGATCAACGGCGAGATGGCCTTGGTGATCAAAGCCGAAAAGCTGGCGATCGACTCCCGCTACGCCAAGATTATGGAAGTCATGCAAGCCGCCGAGCAGCAAAAGCCTCAGATGCGGCGGCTCGCCGATAAACTCGGCAGCTGGTACACGCCGCTCGCCGTGGCGATTGCAATTGCAGCTTGGCTCGCCAGTGGTGACCCGCTTCGATTTCTCGCAGTACTTGTCGTCGCCACGCCGTGCCCACTGCTGATTGCCATTCCCGTCGCCATCATTGGCTCGATCTCGCTGGCCGCCAAACGCGCGATTATCATTCGCGATCCCTCGGCGCTGGAAGTTGCAGACACTTGCCGCACAATTATTTTCGACAAGACGGGAACGCTGACCTACGGTGAGCCAAATCTGGTCGGCATGTTTTGTCCCCCGGGAGTCGACCGCTCGGAGGTCCTGGCACTCGTCGGCAGTCTCGAGGTTTATTCCAAGCACCCGCTGGCCTTGGCGCTGGTTCGAGCCGCCCGCGAAGCGAAATCGACGGTGCATGAGGTGACCAATCTGAGCGAGCGACCGGGAGAGGGTCTGCGTGGCATGGTCGCGGGCCGCACTCTGGAGGTCACCAGCCGCAAGAAACTTCTTTTATCCCAGCCCGAGGCCGTTAGTCTCTTACCTTCCGGGAGCTCAGGGCTGGAATGCATCGTGCTGGTCGATGGCCGTTACGCCGCGACCTGCCAGTTCCGTGACACGCCGCGCAAAGAAGGTCGACTATTCATCGAACACCTCAGCCCCCGGCACGGTATTAACCGGGCGATGATTGTCTCCGGTGACCGACAAAGTGAGGTCGAATACCTCGCCAATCTCGTGGGCATAAAAGAGGTTTACGCCAGCCAATCCCCTGAACAGAAGCTCGAAATTATTCGCAAAGAGACCGAGCAGCATCGCACGATTTATGTCGGTGATGGAATCAATGATGCGCCGGCCCTCCTCGCAGCATCGATCGGGATCGCCTTTGGTCAAAACAGCGATGTCACGACCGAAGCCGCCGACGCGGTGATCATCGACAGCTCGCTGCAGAAGGTCGACGAGTTCCTCCACATCGGCCGGCGCATGCGACAGATCGCTTTGCAAAGTGCCATCGGCGGGATGGCGCTCAGCATCCTCGGGATGCTCTTTGCGGCGTTCGGCTATCTCCCGCCAGTTGCCGGAGCCGTTGCTCAAGAAGCCATCGACGTCCTCGCCGTCCTAAACGCCCTCCGCGTCGCCATCCCCCCCACCCGCCTTGCCGACTACTAAGCCAATGCGGAGGTAAGACAAGAACAGGTGAAACACAGAGAAGGGGAGTAAGCAGTGGCAAGAGTTATCTGGTGATTAGGAAGTTGGAGATAGCTCTTTAAATCGGTGTAACTAAATTTCTTAACGCAGCTTAAACTCTTAATTCAAACCTTCCGCCCATCATCATCTTGATCTTTTTCTTCGATCTTTCTCCCTCTGTGTCTCTGTGTTTATCCCGCATTCCCGCTTCCCTCTCACTCAAACAGCCACTTCTGTCCCGAGCTTGGCGTTGGTGGACGGAATTGACTGACATCCAGTTCGACACCGCGAGACTGGTCCAGTCCGAACTTCTTGGCAAAGACGTGATAGGTTCGCCGAATCTGCTCGGCGATTTCACCCGTTCCCCGCATTCGCTCGCCGAATTTGCTTTGATATAACTCCCCGCCGCGTGTGCTGCGAATCCGCGACTCAACGCGATCGCGATGCTGTGGCTGAGTCCGCTCCAGCCACTCCAAAAACACTGGCTCGACCGTCATCGGCAACCGCAGCAGAATGTAGCTGGCCGATTGAGCCCCCGCTTCGCTCGCCGCGCGCAGCAGGGCAGGGACCTCGTGATCGGTCAGTCCCGGAACAAGCGGCGCAAGCATCACATGAACTGGCACGCCCGCGGCCCGCAGTTCGCGCACCGCGCGCAGCCGCGCCTCGGGACTGCTCGTTCGCGGTTCCATCACCCGAGTCAGCGACTGGTCGAGCGACGTAATGCTGATCGCCACTTTGGCCAGCCGCTTCTCGGCCAGCGGTCTGAGCAGATCGAGGTCTCGCGTCACGAGGGCATTCTTAGTCACAATCGCGATCGGCTGGTTTGCCTCCGCGGCAACTTCGATGCACTGCCTGGTTAGCCGCAGATGCCGCTCGACCGGCTGGTAGCAATCGGTCACCCCGGAAAACATCACCGTGGTTGGCTCATATCCTTTGCGGCACAGCCAATCTCGAAAGAGCTGCGGAGCCTTTTGCTTGACGAAAATCCGCGTCTCAAAATCGAGCCCCGCGTTGAGATCGAGATACTCGTGCGTTGGTCTGGCGTAACAGTAGCTGCAACCGTGCTCGCAACCGCGGTAGGGATTCAGGCTGTAGCGAAAGGGAATGTCCGGACTGTCGTTCTCGCTGATGATCGACTGGGCGTCATCGATGTAGTATTCGGTCTGGACCTTGGTGGGGAGTTCATCCAGTTGCTCTTCGATTGCCTGAGGATCGCGCTCGAACTCCAGTCGCGTGAACCGGCCGATTGGATTGATTTGCGACCCGCGGCCGCTGATCACAGGTAGCTTGCGCTGAGTCATGGAAAGCAGACAAACAGGAGAAGAAAGTTACACCCCGTATTTTAGCCGCGGTTCTGGCTGGGCAACCGTGGTGTGGGAACCAAGGGTCGATTGCAATCGGTCGTGGAGGCGCAAATTAAATAAAAAAGGGTGCCCGACTTGCGGACACCCTGTGAATGTTTAATCCCGATCAGCCTCGCGGCTTATTCTTCGCGCTTCGGCTTGCGCTTGCCGGCCTTGAAGCCAAATCCCTTGCTCTTGCCCTTGGCAAAGCCGCCGCCCGCTCCGGGCTGGAAGCGTCGTTTGCCGAACTTCGGCTTTTCAAAGCGTCCACCACCGCGCCGTGGTCGGCCCGCTCCGCCGTCGTCGCTCTGGTCCCCAGAAGAAGCTGGTCGGATCCGCAACTGCTTGCCAGAGACCCAAGTCTCCTGCAGCACTTCGCAGATGTCCTCTGCAACCCAAACGGGCAGGTCGATCGTGCTGTAAGCTTCGTGAATCGTGATCGGGCCGATGTCTGAACCATCCAGTCCGGCTTCGTTCGTCACTGCCCCGACGATATTGCCCGGGCGGACGCCATCGTTGTGGCCAACTTCAATTCGGTAACGATCCATCCCGGCTTCGGGTGGGCCTGCCTTGCGGAATCCACCTTGGAAACCCCGTTCCTTGCGACGGTCACCACGGTCTCCTCGATCACCTCGGTCACCTCGCTCGCCGCGCTCGGCACGTTCGCCGCGCTCAAAGCTTCGTTCCCGGCGTTCGCCGCGTTCCTCGCCATCTCGGAAGCGTCTTTCGCGGCGTTGGTAACGACCTTCATCGTCACCAGAAGAGTCGCGGAAGCGATCGCGTCCGCGTTCACGCCCGTCACCGCGCTCGCGCTGTTCATCGCCAGCCCAAGCTTTCGTGTCGCGAATGCCGAACAACTGGCGGTCGCCTTGCAGCAACTGAGTGATTGCCGCAGCAATGGTCGCCAGCGATTGACCTGACTCTGTCGAGAGTTCGGTCAGCAAGGTTTCAACCTTCGCCAGGTCTTGCTCGGCAATCGTTTTGAGGACTTGTTCCTTAAAGCGGCGGACGCGGGCTTGAGAAATTTCCCCAGCCGTTGGGGGCTGGACCAGCTCAATCGTTTGCCGCGTCACCTTTTCGATCGACTTCAGCTTTCCGCGCTGTGAAGGCGCGAGCAAAATAAACGCTTCCCCCTTGCGTCCTGCTCGGCCGGTACGGCCAACACGGTGGACGTAGGAAGAGCTGTCTTGCGGCAAATCGTAGTTCACCACGTGGCTGACCCGAGTCACATCGAGTCCCCGAGCCGCGACGTCAGTCGCCACGAGGATATCGAGCTTGCCGCTCTTGAACTGTTCGAGCGTGCGCTCGCGAGTTCGCTGCGGCATATCGCCGTTCAGCGCCACGGCCGTCAGGCCAGCCTTGACCAACCGCTCGGCAACTTCAACCGAAGCTTCCCGAGTCTTGGTAAAGACAATCACGCCGTCTGTCTCTTCGATTTCTAGCAGCCGGGTCAGAACTTCTAGCTTGTAGTGTTGCTTGACAACAACGGCCCGGTGACGAATGTTCTCGGCGGTCATCGTCTTTTGCTTGATCGTGATCCGGGCCGGGTCGTCGAGATATTGATCGGCAATTTCGCGAATCGGACCGGGCATCGTCGCCGAGAACAGCGCAATCCTGCGCTCGTCCGGAGTATGCTCCAGCACCTTTTTTACGTCGTCGAGGAAGCCCATGTTGAGCATCTCGTCGGCTTCG
>JBJTQD010000516.1:0-1599 GCA_046075445.1 Planctomycetota bacterium | reverse complement strand
ATCGCCCACCAGCACTCCGCCATACGTGCAAACGATCGCCGTCGGATTCCGCAGCCCCTCAGCAAAGACGACGGACTGTTCAAGCGTGCCGTCGCGATCAGCATCAACCAATCGCCGAACACGCCCAATTCCCTCCTCGCCCGCCTCCGAGTAACCCCGCATCTCGACCACAAACGCTCGCCCAAACTCATCAAAAGCCAAAGCCACCGGGTCGCAGACTTTGGGTTCCGCCGCGGCGAGTTCCAAGTTCAAGTCACCGGATAATCGAAACGTCAATCGCGCCGCTTCCGGCTCGGTGGCAACGAGCCGCGGCAACCGTGGAAGTTCCTGAGCAGAGACCGATGCAACAACCGACCACGCCGCCAGCAAATCCGCCAAACAGCGACTCAGCCGGCTCTTCCAGCCCCGCTTTCTCTCCTGCTTGGTTCCAGCCATTTCCCCAAATCCCCCGGTGACAAAGTAAACGAACCTGCCGTTATTGTCGGACATCGCCCAGCCAACCGCAATTCGGCGGTGGCTTGCGACTAGCCAAAGCCGAAAACGGAACTACACTTTACACTGTTAGGTGATTTAACAGCGTTAAGTGACCATTCGCTTCTCCGGTTACTTCCAAAGCTCTTGCGAAAACAACCCTGCACACCCATTCCTCGCTGAAACCACCCATCCCATCGGGGCTTGAATCTTGAAAGCAAACAAATCGAGAGTCCAAACAACCGCAGTTGGCTCGGTCAACCAGCGCGATCGACAGAAGCGAGAAACTCGCGAGCGAATCGTTGCGGCCGCCACTAAATTGTTGCTGCGCGAAGGGCCCGACGCTTTTTCGATGCGAAAACTAGCCAGCCAGATCGGCTATACCGCTACCGCTATCTACTTCCATTTCCCCGATCGCGAAGCGCTCCTGAGCGAAGTCGTCGACCGCCAATTTCTCAAATTCCGAAGTTCCTTCGAGCAAGCCGTGGCGATTGCTGACCCAATCGAACGACTTCGCGCCATGGGACTGGCATTCGTCCAGTTTGCGGTTGAGCATCCCGCGCTCTATCACAAGCTATTCCTTATTCCCCTCGACAATATCCCCAAAGGTAGATTGGTTGAGAAAGGGAATCCGTCTCAGGATTGCTACGCCCTGCTGCACTCGACCGTTATCGAGGGACTACACCAGAATCGCTTTCTCCCCCAGCATCGCAACTCCCAATTGATCGCTCAGGTCTTTTTTGCAGGCGTACACGGACTCGCCGCTCTTCACTTAGTCAAAGGCAATGACGACTGGTTTGAATGGACCGACTTGTCAGAGCGGGCCCAAGTCATGGTCGATGGTCTTATCAACGGACTCTGTGGCCACTCAGAAGCACTTGCGAATACCACCGCGACGAAGCCGAAGAGATCACCCCAGCCGAGACCAACGAAAAGTCCCAACGCGAAAAACAAACCGGCGAAAACGACGACTGATTCCTCCAAGTCTGCGAGGAGACGCCGATGAATTGGGTTGCTTGGCGCATGCTGGTGGGAGACACCACCAAATATTTCGGCCTGGTTTTCGGCATCTCTTTCGCCACGTTGCTGATGACTCAACAAATCTCGATCTTCGTCGGCATCATGAAA
>JBJTQD010000515.1:0-1962 GCA_046075445.1 Planctomycetota bacterium | reverse complement strand
TTTGGGCCGCAGCCGATAGGCTGGGCGAAGCTTAATTATGCTCGCCTTAAATTGGGACCTGACTTAAAACCATGTTCGCGAACAAGCTGTGAACTTGGCGGTCTAGCCGAGTAGTCATGCTCCCACCGACACAAGGTCGGTGGTGAGCTGGTTGGGTTGGTTTGATCGCGATGTAGCTGGCTAGTCATGGCTCCACCGACGCGAGGTCGGTGGTGGCCTCGTTTATTGGCGTGCGCTGCTGATCAGCTGGCTTGTCATGGCTCTTCCGACACAAGGTCGGTGGTGGCCTTCTGGATTGAGCGGACTGAATTTAGTGCGAGCCGTTCTTGAGATTCACCTCGCCTGTCGGCCACGGGCTAAACGAAATAACTTTCACGCCACTGTTTTTCTCACTCTTCCTCGGCGTTCTCTGTGACTCTGTGTTTAACCCCTCTTCGGATTTATCCCTTCTTCGGCAAAAGCAGCGAAAACGCTATCATCAAGTGGTCTCTGTCCAACCGCTTTGCTTCAGACAACAATCCTTTTCAATGACCGAATCTAATCGCCTAACTGATTGCGACTGGTCTCAGCCGCTGAAGAAAACGCTTCCCACGATCCCGCTACGCGCCCCGCAAGATGGCCTGAAAAATCTCGCTGGCGATGAACTCGTTTGGGCGATCGAACAAGCGCTTTCGCAACCGCTTGATTTCCCTCAAGTCTCGGAACTGGCATACGAAGGCGACTGCGTGGTGATCGCTTTACAGGCGGCAACGCGCGACTCGCAGGAGATTCTCAGCTCGATCCTTGGCTCGCTGAACAAAGACCGTTCCGAACCACTCCCGGTGACGCTGCTAACCGACACGTTTACCGCCGGTCAACTCGACCTGACCAAATACCCTGACATCTCGCTGGCAGTTCATGACCCCGATGGCGAAAACCAGTTCGCTTGTCTCGCCGTCGGCGTGAATGACCAGCCGCTCTACATCCACCGACTGCTCTTTGATGCCGATGTTGTGATCCCGATTGGCTGTCTCGGCCCGACGCAGAACTTTGAAGTCGACGATTGTATCTTCCCGGGATTCAGCAACCGTCAGAGCTTGGAAAGTTTTCGCGGGCAGTCTGAAAATGATCAACGAGTTGATATCCAGCACGTGAACGACCTGCTAGGAACCTTTTTTGCTATCCAGTTAGTCGTCGGTCCCGGCGATGCCGTGCACGGAGTTTACGCGGGTGAGCGGAAAGCAGTGCTGAAAGCCGCGAAGAAGCAGCTTGGTAAGGCCTGGTCGGTGAATGTCCCCGCGACGGCCGATCTGGTTGTCGCGACGATCGAGTCACAAACGACCGAACAATCCTGGGACGATTTCGCTCAGGCTCTGATCAATGTCGTTCCCTTCTGCGAGGTATCCGCTCCGATTGTGATCTGCAGCCAACTGCGGCGCACGCCAACGCGAGAGACCCGAGCCGCACTGGTCGACCCGCTGCCCGCCGCCGAAAAGAAGACGGTCAATAAGCTGGTTCAACTCAGGCAGATCGTCAATGAGCACCCCGTCTTTTTGTCGTCGAACTTGACTCAAGCGGAAGTCGAAGAACTCGGGCTCGGATACCTTTCAGCGCCGGAGGAATTAAAGCGGCTGGTTGAAAAGAGCTCGCATGGGTTGTTTTTACGCGATGCTCACAAGTGCGCGATCACGCTGGGAGAAGAGGGGTGAACACAGCGGGCGCAGAGAACACGGAACAGGAGCGGGAAGAGTTTTTATGGTCTTCTCGTTTAGCCCGTGGCCGATGGGCGAGACGAATCGCGGGTTATGTTCGCCTTAAATTCGGACCGGACTTTGAACCCTGTTTGCGAACGAACCGTGAACTAGGTGGGGTTAGCCGATTAGTCATGCTCCCACGGAAGCAAGGTCGGCGGTGAGCTGGTTTGATTGGTTTGTTTGCAATGTAGCTGGCTAGTCATGGCTCCACCGATGCGAGGTCGGTGGT
>JBJTQD010000514.1:0-1330 GCA_046075445.1 Planctomycetota bacterium | reverse complement strand
GTCTCGATAACAAACGCAGCATATTCTGATCATCCCGTCCATTCCCCGCCACTCCCACAACGATTCTTCTTTCCTCATCAGTGCTAATCAGTGGTTCTCTCTTCCCATTTCTCTTCATTAGTGCCGATTAGTGGTTTCCCCTCCACGAACAAAAGGTCCCGCAAACCGAAAAGCTGTTTTTCCGGAAACCCTCTCCTTTAACGGATTCCCTTCTTCCACCCTCGATTCCAGTTTCGGTTGGTGTTCCTCACGTGAAATCGCTGAACCGTTCCGCATCGAAGACACAGGTCCGCAAGCAGCGGCTCGACTCCGGAAAGTACCATCGCGACCCGAAAATCCAAACCCGAGCGGCCATACTCATATGCTTGGGAGATGGTGATATTCAGCGATATCTGGTTCGAACCGCAATAGGAGCAGTCTGACTTCCAGTCCGCGACCGGCAAGACGTCCTGCGGCAATTTGAGGTCGGCGTATTCATCCACTGGTGGATCCGGCTCTGATTCGGATTTGAAGTTCGGATCCTCAGTGCCATCCTGTAAAGTCCCGCAGTTCCAGCAGTTCTCAAAGTTCTGCTCGATTTCCTCGCCACATTTCTTGCACGTCCACACAGATAAACTCCTCGTGTTAGCAATCGCTTCAGCGCTTAAAATCCAAGCGGCCCGCTCCTTTTGACTTACCGATATCGGACCGGATCATCCGACTCGATTCAACGCACCGCCTTCCTACTCCAAAGACTTCGGTGCACTCAAGACAAGGATCGTTTGGCATTCACCGAGGTTGAGCCTCTGGAGTAGCGGTGTCATTTCACTCCTCTAGTTAATAGCTGGAGAATGTTCAAAGCAATCATCCGTCGGAGGGTTTTTGCTCATAAAACGGAAGGTGACGAAAGCCGCATTTTTAACCTATCCGACGAACTCTCGCGCGACGTTCGCTCCGTTTATCGCAGCCCAAACCTCCATTGGCCGCGTCTGCAAAAGCAAATGCGGACCGGCGATCACGTGCTCCACCACCTTGTCATTGACCGCCATTATCCTCTGGACCGCTCGGCGAGAAACGAGCCGATCTCGGCTGGGCCGAAGATAACGGACCGGGCAACGCAGCGATGCCAGCTCAGAGCAGACATCCACTGACAATACAGAGCGGATTCGCTCGGTCAAAGTCGCTCGCGAAGTCCCGCGGACAGCTTGCCGTACCTTGATGGACATGGTCCGGTCACCCCCCACAAAAAAATAACGTGCCACAAATAGCGGCAGTGGAAAAAGAAAGAGCAAACTCCAAGGAAGCCAGCGCACGATTGCTGGAGCCGGTGATTCGGCAAACGACGCCACCA
>JBJTQD010000513.1:0-2090 GCA_046075445.1 Planctomycetota bacterium | reverse complement strand
GGTGCCGTTCCTGCTTTGGGCTGCCCTGAGATTCGAAGTCGCCGGCGCGTGTTGGGCTTTGCTGGTGATCGCTTACCTCTCGACTTGGAACGCGATCAATGACCGCGGTCCGTTTGCTCCGGGCAGGCCCGAAGATCAAGTTCTTCAGTTGCAACTGTTTCTCCTCGCGGTCACATTGCCCCTGCTCTTTATGGCCGCCGGGGTTGCTGAGCGCCGAAAGGCCTATTCTCTCTTGCTCAGCGAAATGGAGGAGCGTCGGCGAGTTGAGGAGCGATTTCGGCTGGTCGTCGATTCGACTCCCAGCGCCATTCTGATGGTCAACCGGGAAGGAGAGATCTCACAGGTCAATCCGCAAACCGAGCGACTGTTTGGATATCAACAAGCTGAGCTGCTAAGTCAAACTTGGGAGCGGCTCTTTCCCCAGCGACTGCGTGCTCTGGCAGGCGAGTCGCTGCGCGAGTTCTTCGCGTCCTCGGCGCTGAGAGGGATTGCCAGCGGCACTGAAATGTTCGGTCTCCGCAAGGATGGCAGCGAATTTCCGCTGGAAGTCGGACTGACTCCGATCGAGTCTGCGGGCGGGCTGCTTGCGCTGGTGGCGATTACGGATAACACCGAACGTAAGAAAGCGGAAGAGGCTCGCCGGGAACTGGTCCACGCTTCCCGATTGGCCGTCTTAAGCGAATTCACGACTTCAATTGCGCACGAGATCAACCAGCCGCTGGGTGCGATCCTCAGCAACGCCGACGCAGCCGAACTGCTGTTGCGAAAGCCTTCCCCGCCACTCGATGAAGTGCGGCAGATTCTCAAGGATATTCGCAATGATGATTTGCGCGCCAGTGAAGTGATTCGCAGACTCCGAACATTGCTGCGGCAAGGAGATGTCGAACGCCAGCCGATCGATCTCAATTCAGTAGTCAACGAGGTGATTTTCATTCTCAGGACGGAAGCCCAGCGGCGACGCGTCGAAGTAGGCACAGAATTGTCCCCCGATGCCGCCATGGTATTAGGGGATAAGGTTCACCTGCAGCAAATCATGCTGAATCTGATGCTCAACGGGATGGAAGCGATGGCTCAGACGAGCGGAGAGAGACGCTTGAGATTGAAAACCGAACAGGCCGATGGCGAAGTGATCGTTTCGGTGTCGGATACCGGTGCGGGAGTATCGTGCGAGCGGCTGCCAAAAATCTTTGAGCGATTCTTTTCCACAAAACCGGAGGGGATGGGGATGGGGCTCGCAATCTCCCGTTCGCTTGTCGAAGAACACGGCGGCAGGATTTGGGTCGAGAGCACTGAAGGGCAGGGTTCGACGTTTCGCTTCGCCTTGCCGATTCTGTCCAACCGTATAGAAATGAAGTCTCTAGAGCCTCGAAATTCGGCTGGAGTTACTGGATGAATAGTCCCGAGTCCTTGATTCACTTGATTGACGACGACGACTCGCTTCGCAAAGCGGTTGCCAGACTGCTGCAGGCGGCTGGCTATGAAGTGCGCAGCTACAGCAGCGCGGGCGAGTTCTTGATCGCCGACCCCGGAGCGGGGCCTGGCTGTATCGTGCTCGACGTGCGGATGCCCGGGCCGAGTGGGCTAGAACTGCAGTCGGCCCTCGCTCGCCAAGGAAACCGTTTACCGATTATTTTTCTCACCGGGCACGGCGACATCCCGATGAGCGTGCAGGCGATCAAGGCTGGGGCGATCGATTTTCTGACCAAGCCAGTTCAAGGGGAGTCGCTCCTCGCCGCCGTGGAAAACGCGCTCGACGTTTGTCGTCAGCAGAGCGGACAGCAGCAACGAGCCGATTTTCTCCGCGGCTGTTATCAGTCGCTGAGCGACCGGGAGCGGGAGATTTTCCGGCAGGTTGTCCAGGGTAGGCTCAACAAACAAATCGCCGCTTCGCTGGGGATTGCCGAGAGAACGGTCAAAGCCCACCGTTCCCAAGTTATGGAAAAAATGCAGGTCTCCTCGCTCGCCGACCTCGTTCGGGTCGCTGGGGAATTGGAAATCGACGGCGATTTGCCTTAGATTGCTCAGTGTCCGGGGCGGATAGCGCTGGATTTGCACCAAAGGGCAAAAGTGGTGCCCCGCAGGTCAATTCC
>JBJTQD010000512.1:0-5183 GCA_046075445.1 Planctomycetota bacterium | reverse complement strand
ATAATGGCCCAGCCCCACTTCTTTCCTTGAGAGTCGCCGTCCAGTGCGGCGGCGACGGCCCACTTACCGAAGGGATTTCCATCCGCGGCGCCGGTTTGTTCGTAGCTGGCCGAGGGGTTTTGGAATTGGATTGGCGTGACGCTGCCATCCGCCGCGCGGAGTTCGCCGCGGAATTCGCTGAGCACAAAGTTGCCATTTCCGGCTCGACCCGGTCCCCTGCGCGGCAGCGAGTCATCCGGGAGAACTTCCAATCGAAACGCGGTGACGCCCGCCGGAACGTCATTAAAGCTGAGCGTGTAAGTGTCCGTGGCCGGATTATTCCCGCTGGCAAGCAGCGAGAGATCGTCTCGCAAAGTCAGCGTCACGTTCTCGAGCGACTGCTGGGAACTTGGTCGCAGGGGAGTCCAGGGGACTTGCGAAGCCTCCCACTGTTGCTGTGCGGCGACCAGCTCTGACGTTTCCGTATCGAGCGTTGCGCGGACGGCGGTGAGTTGTCGGTCGAGCTCAGCGAGCTGGGTCGCTTGGTCATCGGTGGGGACCTTGAGAAATGGCCCCCAGTTGCCGTCATCGTTGGCACCGGCGTAGAGACCTCGTTCCTTGATGTCGGCAAAAAAGGCTTCGAAGCGATAGAAGTCGCGAGTCGAAAACGGATCAAACTTGTGGTCGTGACACTCGGCGCAGCCCAGCGTGATTCCGAGCCACGTTCCCGTAGCGTTTCGCACTCGCTCGGCAATGTACTTGGCAAGGTATTCCTTGTCTTGGACGCCCCCTTCGGCGCTCATCATCCCGAGGCGGTTGTAGCCGGAAGCGATCAATTGCTCGCGCGTTGGGTTGGGAAACAGATCGCCAGCGAGTTGTTCGACTGTGAATTGATTGAATGGTTTGTTGTCATTAAAGGAGGCGATAACGTAATCGCGAAATGGAGAGACGCTCATCAACTGATCGCCGTGATAGCCAACCGTATCTGCATAGCGAACCAAGTCGAGCCACCAAATCGCGAGCCGCTCGCCGAAGTGTGGCGAGGCGAGCAGTTGGTCGACGAGCCGCTCGTAAGCTCCCGGCGAGTTGTCCGACAGGAAGGCTTCGGCTTCAGCGGGTGATGCGGCAGTCCGAGCAGGTCGAAGTAGAGTCGTCGCAGCAGCGTGACGCGGTCAGCGGGAGCCGAGCCGCTCAGCTTCTGCCGCTGTAACTCATCCTTGACGAAGCGGTCGATGACTTGGCTGGTCGTGCTCTCTGGCGCTGCGGTCTGTGGCTTCAGCGGCGTAAAGGCCCAGTGTCCTTCGTAGGGGGCGCCCTGCCGGATCCAAGTTTCCAATAGCTCAATCTGGGCTGGCGTCAGCGACTTGTGTGACTCGGGCGGAGGCATGATTTCGTCTTCATCGCTGGAGCGGATGCGGCGAATCAGCTCGCTCTCCTCGGGCTTGCCGGGGACGATGGCGCTTGATTGGTCGGCACTGCCGAAAAGTCCTTCGCGGGTGTCCAGCCGCAAGTCGGCTTGGCGTTTGTTCTTGTCCGGTCCGTGACAAAAGAAACAGTTGTCCGAGAGGAGCGGCCGGATATCGCGGTTAAAAGCGACTGGCGAGGAAGAAGTTTGAGCAGTTGCCGGACTCGTAAGCAGGAGCGTGAGCAGGCAAACAATTGAGCCTGATAGTCGGACAATCATCGATTGAGCCAGCATCATCACAAGACTTTCCGTTTTAATGTGGAACATCTGCCGCCGTGAGAGTACGCGAGCGGGCGATTTCATTGTAGTCCGAAGCACTGCCCGAGGGGTTGCTGACGGAACTTTAAAAATCTGAGCTGCAACCAAAACAAACGCCCATTTAATTCTTGGCCGTCCTCGAAATCCCCTTGGGGCTATAATTTCGAGTGCTGCAGTGGTGCGCGAGTTGTCATTGCATGAGCAGCAGGGAAAACAAACGAGGATGTAGATGCCCGACGAACAGCCAACGAGCCAATCCATGTCAGAGCAATCGGCGGTCAGCTTGTCTGTCGAGGGAATGCACTGCGCTGGGTGCGTCGGTACGGTCGAGTCGGCGCTGCGGGGCGTGGCTGGGGTTGAGAGCGCGGCAGTGAATCTGACTAGCGGCACGGCGCTGGTGCGCGGCCGGGGGCTGAACGCCGAGCAGCTGGCTCAAGTCGTTTCGGCTCAAGGGTTCGCGGCCAAGTCGCTCCAGCCGCAGAGATCGCTGGCCGATCAGCGGAGTGAGCTGGAAGAGAAGCAGCAGCGGAACGTGCGGGCTTGGCGAAAGCGGGCACTGCTGGGGCTTGCGCTCTGGTTGCCTTTGATGTTGCTGCACATGCCGATGGACTTGCGGCTGGTCAATTACTCGCACAGTTTCCACCATGGCTTGATGTGGTTTTCGGCGTTGCTCGCGACGATTGCGCAGATTCTTGTCGGCTGGGGATTTTACCGGTCGGCTTGGAAGGCGGCGCAGTCCGGTTCGACCAACATGGACACGCTGATTGCGCTCGGGTCGAGCGTTGCCTGGGGCTTCTCGGCAATCGTTTTCGCTGCAGAACTGTTTGGCTGGAAGACGGGCCAGCCGATGTACTGGGAAGCTGCGGCGGGGTTGCTGGCGCTGGTTAGCCTGGGGCATTGGCTCGAGGCGCGGTCGATGGTCTCGGCGAGTTCGGCACTGCGCCAACTGCTGGCGCTTCAGCCCGATCGAGTGCGGCGAATCCGGTCGCTGGAGGATGAACGCGGCGAAGAGATTGCAACCGCCGATGTGTTACCGGGTGACCTGCTGGTGTTTCAGCCCGGCGATCGGATCGCGATCGATGGCAAAGTCGCGGCGGGGGCAAGCGCGGTTGATGAATCGGTGGTGACCGGCGAACCGTTGCCGGTAGACAAATGGGCTGGTGCAGTTGTGACTGCTGGCTCCTTGAATACGACAGGCAGGTTAGTGGTTTCGGCAGCGACCAATGGACGCGAGACGACGATCGCTCGAATTGCCGAGATGGTGCAGCAAGCGCAATCGAGCAAGGCAGCGATCGCAAGGTTGGCAGATAAAGTCTGCGCGGTCTTCGTGCCGGCGGTGATTGCGATCGCCTTGCTGACGTTTGCGGGCTGGCTCGCGTATGGATTGGCCACGTCGGGTAACACTTGGTCGACTTGGGCTCAGGCGCTAGTCACGGCGACTTCGGTGCTGGTGATTTCTTGTCCTTGTGCACTGGGCCTGGCGACACCGACTGCGATCATGGTTGGCGCGGGCGCTGCGAGTGAGCGGGGGATTCTGGTCAAGAGTGCCGCGGCACTCGAGCGGACGGCGCGGACGGAGGCAGTCCTGTTGGATAAAACGGGAACGCTGACTGTTGGCAAGCCTGAAGTCAGCGAAGTGCTCGCGGCAGAGGGTTCGAGTTCGGAAGTGTTGGCACTCGCTGCGAGTCTCGCCGCACAGTCTCGGCATCCGCTTTCGCAGGCGGTCGTTGCTGCGGCAAAGAAACAGGGGTTGGCTTTGCAAGCGGTCGAAGACCTGCACGAGCAAGCGGGCCGCGGTTTGCGCGGCGAAGTTGCCGGGCGGCGAGTCGAACTGGTCTCGTTCAGCCAAGCGACTCGCGAGGGAATAGCCTTGCCCGAACGTTGGCGAGAAGCCGACGGCACGCAGAGCGTCGTGTTGCTCGATGGCCGGCCGGTCGGCACGATTCGCTTTGAGGACCAGTTGCGTCCGGATGCGGCTGCGGTGATCGGCCAGCTCAAGGAAATGGGCCTGCGTGTTCTACTCGCGACGGGCGATCGAAAGGCGACTGGGCAGAAAGTCGCCGCGGCAGTCGGGATTGAGGCAACAGGGACGCACAGTGAGATGACTCCGGCGGGGAAGCAGGAGTTGGTCCAACAATTGGCTAGTGGTGGCCAGCCTGTCGCGATGGTTGGTGACGGGATCAATGACGCTGCGGCGCTGGCCGAAGCTGGTGCACGCGGCGGTGTGGGCATCGCGATCGGCACCGGGACGAATATTGCGATTGAATCGGCGGATGTGGTGATCCCGGCCCAGCGGCTGGCCGCGATCCCCGAGACAATTGAGCTGAGTCGGGCGACGCTGCGGACGATCAAGCAGAACTTATTTCTTTCGTTCGTATACAACGCGATTGCAATTCCGGCAGCAGCGTTTGGTTTGCTCGGGACTTACGGACCGATGTACGCCGCCGCAGCGATGGCGCTTTCGGATGTTTCGGTGATTGGGAATGCGCTGTGGTTGAAGGCGTATCTGAAACGCGATGCAGCGCGTTGAGAATATTGCAACGATGATTGAGCAGAGGAAACGGCTCGTTATTTCCCCCAGTTGTGGGTGGTGATCCAAAGCTGCAGCCAAGTTGCGATAGAGACCCAGACGAAGTAGGGGACTTGCGCGACGGCGACCCATTTGAGATGCGGCCAGATGGCGATCACGCACCAGATGATCGTCGCCCAGACGATGAGAATATCCAATGCGGCCAAGGGGAGGTTTCGCATCCCGAACTGAATTGGTGTGAAGAGAATATTTGCGAGGAGGTTGATCGCGAACGGGAGGGCCACAATCCCGGGAACTTTTCCCCGCGTCCATTGCACGAGCACGGCGCCGAAGCTGATGAAGATGATCGGATAGATGATCTGCCAGATGGTGCCGATCGTCGATGGCTGAGGCGTCCAGCTTGGTTTCGCAAGGCTGTCGTACCATTGAATCCAAGTCATGCGTGCAGTTCCAAGCGGGGAGGAGGGCGTGGTGTTTGGTAATGCCGAGAAAGTAATTTAGCAGAGTTCGATATAAAGCAGTTGAGGATGCTTAGTTTGCGAACAAGAAACTGGATTTCTGGTCAGCCCGCTTTGTGCCAGCCGCCGGTTGGACAATCCCTGACACAATTCTCCTCGTAGGGCGGGACAAGCGGGGCGGGGAGTCACCGAAAAACGTCAAGCCAAATTGCCGGGATGCAGCAAGTTAAAATCGGAAAACAAGTAGTACCCGCCCTGCGCCGAGCGTGGGGAAGTCCTACGCGAGTCTTTCCGCTGCTTGGCGGCCGGCGAGTAGCGCTCCGTTAATCGAGGCCGTTCCCAGATAATCGCCGCAGCGAACCAGTCGCGGCACGAGTTGATAGTCCGCGCTGGCCGGCTGGTAACTGCCGGGCAGTTGCCGGGGGAGGGCCTCGGGGACGAAGCTATCGGCGATCAGCGACCACTTCTCGACTTGCGAGCCAAACCAGTCTCG
>JBJTQD010000511.1:0-2208 GCA_046075445.1 Planctomycetota bacterium | reverse complement strand
CGCAGCGTCCTTGACAAATGGTACGCCGAGGATTTACCCGGAGTCTTCCCGGACGGCTCGCAGCACAAAGCGCAAGGCAGCCTCGAGTGCGGTTGAGCCGACAAGCCGAAGAGCTCGTCGAACCACGGAGTTATCCGCTTTTGTCTCCGGCGGACGGGTCCTCGCGTTCATTTCCGTTAGCCGGGTCCTCGCGTTCATTTCCGTTAGCCGGGTCCTCGCGCCAGCCCCCGCGCTGCGCGAGAAAAGTAGAATTAAGAGCAGGCGAGAAGTAGAAAAACCGTCAACGACAGAGCACTGGCCCGCCGGGTCCTCGCGCCAGCCCCCGGTTCGGCGACTCGCATCCGGACCGAAACGACGGTGCATGTAGCCGGCTAGTCACGGCTCTCCACCGACGCGAGGTACTGAAGGTCGGTGGTGACCAAGCAG
This sequence comes from Planctomycetota bacterium, assembly GCA_046075445.1. Taxonomy (GTDB): domain Bacteria; phylum Planctomycetota; class Planctomycetia; order Pirellulales; family Pirellulaceae; genus BJ22. The sequence goes on along the minus strand of JBJTQD010000511.1, from coordinate 1,782 downwards.
GGGCACGAATCACCAACTACCAACTACCAACTACCAACCCTACTCTTCCCCCGCGCCTCTGTTCCACCGTGAGAGGCCTTCTTCCGGTTTTCGAAACGCACTTGAGCCTCACCGCGCTTGTCGGCTACGGGCTAAACGAAAAACGAATTACTGGAAGCTGTGTACTCGACTTCAAAAGTGCTTACACGGCTGCCGGTTCGTTCGTTTCTTTTTGCGGCGCGCGGCGGTCGAATTCCTCGAGCGCGGTGATGAGTTCCGTGTCATGCCGCGGATGGATGGATCGCAGGTCGAGCAAGAATTGCCCCTGATGCACCCGGCCCATGATCGCCGGGTCGAGTTGCCGCAATTGGCTGGCGAGAAAATTGAGCGATCCGGATGCCGGTTCACAGGCCACACACCACGTCGGGATCTTTTGCGAGGGGATGCTTCCGCCGCCAAGCATTGAATGCTGCTCTACCGCGCGAACGTTTTTGAGGAACTTGAGTGGAGTCAGCAGGCCAGCCAGCTTTTTGGCTCGCAACTCTAGATTCGCCAGCGGTGTCGCGAGCATCGCCAGCAGCGGAATTTGCTGCTCAGCCTGTTCTGGCTTTAAATGAAGTTCCAAGGTCGCATGAAGCGCAGCCAGAGTCAGTTTGTCGACACGCATCGCTCGCATCAGCGGGTGCTTCAGGACTGCTTGAATCCACTTCTTCGAGCCAACAATGATGCCGGCTTGAGGACCGCCGAGGAGCTTGTCGCCGCTGAAGAGCACCAAGTCCGCGCCCGTGCGGATGCTTTCTCCGGCCTGCGGTTCGTTTGTCAGTCCATAACGGGAGAAATCGAGCAGTGCGCCGGACCCGATGTCATCAATCACTGGCAAATTGTGTCGCCGCCCCAGTTGGACGAGTTCGGCAATTGAAACGGACTCGTTGAAGCCGACAACTTCGTAGTTGCTCGGGTGGACCCGCAAAATTGCGCCCGTCCGCTCGCTGAGCGCCTGTTCGTAGTCTGCCAGCCTCGTGCGGTTGGTTGTGCCGACCTCGCGCAGTTGGCAGCCAGCGCAGGACATTACTTCGGGCAGGCGATAGCTGCCGCCGATCTCGACAAGTTGTCCGCGCGAAACGACGACTTCTTGATTCCCCGCCACGGCCGCCAAGGCGAGCATCGTGGCGGCTGCGTTGTTGTTGACAACGACGGCATCCTCGGCACCGGTCAATTCGCATAGCAACCGGCGGACGATGTCAGCTCGTTGGCCGCGTTCGCCAGTTTCCAGATCGAGCTCAAGGCTGCAGTAGCCCCGAGCCGTCTGGTCGATCGCGCGGAGCGCAGCGTCGGCCAGCGGCGCGCGACCCAAGCCAGTGTGCAGCAGGATTCCGGTGCCGTTGATGACTGGACGAAGGGCGGGGCGGCGTTCCTTTTGCAACCAAGTTGCGATCTTTTCAGCCAGTTCGCCGGACGAGGGGATTTCGATTTTCTCGGCCGCTTGATTCATCTGCTGCCGAAGTCCTTCGAGAAAATTTCGGACCCCATCAGCGACCACGTTGTGGTTGACGTTTTGAATCAGTTTTTTCAGTGGCGGACTCTCGAGGAGTTGGCTGACTGATGGAAGGGAGCGAAATGGGTTATCCACTTTGACCTCGGAAGAAAATGGCAGGGCAGGACCAAGTAGTAATTTGTGAGCGACTGGAAGAGAGAGACAAAAGTCTGCAGTCAATTCGAGATTATGGGCTCTTTTCGGGAGCCGTTGGCGGAGTCGTTTTGGGTGGCGCAGAATTTTCGCTGGCCGGGTTAGCTAACTTTGCC
>JBJTQD010000510.1:0-4727 GCA_046075445.1 Planctomycetota bacterium | reverse complement strand
ATCCGGGAAGAAATTCGCCAAACCGTACTCGATGAACGGGAAATCGACGAAGAACTGGGATACTTGATGGCCGTTTTAAGCGAGTAAGTTTTTTCCAAGATTTCCCGTAACGCCCCAAACCAAACCGTTTAGATCATGATAGAAGCCCCGAATGCGGGGCAAATCATGGCCCCCAGCAATGGGGATGGCTCTGGACCACAAAATCATGGCTAGCTGCAGCACCTGTCAACGCGAAATTCCCTCCGATGCTCCCGGCGGACTCTGCCCCGTGTGCGCCTTCGGGATGGCTCGAAGTCAGGGCAAGAACCCCGCTGACCAGCCGACTCGGGAAATGACCAGCAACTTCCCTGAGCAGTTGCCAACGCCAGAGCTACTCTCGCGGATGCTGCCTCAGTTTGAAGTTCAGGAACTGATCGGAATCGGCGGAATGGGAGCCGTGTATCGGGCCCGCCAACCGAAACTGGACCGCCCGATTGCTCTAAAGATCATGTCCTCGCGTTTTGCCAAGCAGCCGGCGTTCGCCGAGCGTTTTGCTCGTGAAGCCCGCTTACTGGCCCGACTCAATCATCCACACATCGTCAGTGTTTACGACTTCGGCGAGGTCAATGGCTTTTGCTACCTCGTAATGGAGTTTGTCGATGGGATTAATTTGCGGCAAGCGATCTCTGCCGGCAAACTCCCCGCCGATGAAGTCTTGCAGATTGTCCAGCAGGTCTGTGAGGCGCTGCAGTTTGCGCATGACCAAGGTGTCGTTCATCGCGATATCAAGCCTGAAAACATTCTGCTCGACCAGCGCGGTCGGGTGAAAATCGCGGACTTCGGCCTTGCCAAACTAAACGCCGATCCGCAAACCCCTGTATCGCTGACCGGTACCCAGCAGGTCCTCGGCACCTTCAACTACATGGCCCCCGAGCAACTGGAGAAGCCGGGCAGCGTCGACCATCGCGCGGATATCTACTCGCTCGGCGTTGTCCTGTACGAACTGCTGACCGGTGAGTTGCCGATCGGACGCTTCCCCTTGCCCGGCGAAAAACAATCACAGTTCGCTCCGCTCGACCAAGTCGTTGCGCGGACATTGGAAAAGGAACCGCAGCGGCGGTACCAACAAGCCAGCGAAGTGCAGACTGCGGTCGAGGTCGCGCGCTCCGATTCACGCTTTCAACCAGTCCGGCCTGCCGGGGGAAGACGTCCAGCGGCCACTCCATTTGTCACTCAGACGCCTCCTGCGGCAGCGCAGCCTTATTCTTCGCCAAGCGTTGCCGAGGCCGTTGTTCCCTTCCGAATAGGCAACCCTTCCACTGGATATAAGACGCAGACGGACGGCATGCTCTCGCTGCAAAAAGACGAACTGGTGATCACATACAGTGCGCGAGATCCCTTTTTCAACACAAAATTACTCGGTCACGACGGTGAACACCGCCTCCCTTTGTCTCAGATTTCGGCGGCCGATTTTAAGGAAGGCTGGTTTGCCCATCCGCTGACGATCAAACACCGGTCGCTGGAAGATTACCGTGGTTTGATCACCGACAAGCGGGGCTCACTCAAGTTTGTGATCGCCTCTGAAGATATTGACGACGCCAAAGTGCTGGTCAATCGGATTCGGGGAGCGATCGGCCAGTCGCCGATTGCCAATCTTTACGAAAAGCCCCAAGAGAAACGAAGTCGTGCCAAACGCCGCTTGCATGGCTTGGGAATCGCGATGTCGCTGGTTGGCTTTGTCAATACAGCCCTCTTTCCGATGCTGATGATCGCATTATTTTCCTTGCGATCAGAGGTCCCATCGATGCCGCCAGATTCCTCGGTCCCGGAAATTTCTCAGCCTCTTGAGTCAAACGAGGTAACAGAAACGTCTACGTCTGAATCGGAAGAAATTCGCTCCGTGTTAAAATCAGGAATGCAGCGCACGGAACTAGAAGAGAGAGCATCGGCTTCTCCTTCCAAACAAGACGGAGTTTCAGATCGGCCGGCAGTGACGCATGTCCAGAAGCAAGCCCAGATCATGATGATCCTGACGACCGCAATCTTTTTTGGCATCGGCTTATTGTTGTTATCTGGCGCGCACTGTTTGCTCAACGTTCGCCACTGGCACTGGGCGATCGCGATGTCGATTCTCTGCCTAATCCCCATTCACCCGGGTGCGATTGTTGGCGGGATTGTGGTGGGGATCTGGTCTCTGGTGGAACTGTGCCGTTACAGCAACCGAGTTGCCTTTACGATTGACCCTTACGAGAGCTAACCCTTCGGGGCAAGGAAGAGGGGTAAACACAGAGACGCAGAGAACGCAGAGGAAGCACAAGAGAGAGATTTTTATTATTTGGTTTTTCATTTATCCCGTAGCTGAAGCCCTCTTCGTTTAGCCCGTAGCCGCTTCTTCGTTTAGCCCGTAGCCGAAGCCCAAAGCCTTCCGGCTTTGGCGCAGGCGAGGTGCAGCGAAGTTGATCTTGGCCCCAGAGCAACGCTTTTCGTTCGGACTCCGGATTGGGATTGATTCTTGCTAATCTTTTGGGACAAACTGCGAATGGTTTGAGAGGGCTCAAGATCTCTGCCTCCCTTTTCGTTCACCTAAATCTTGATTGCGTATGTCGCAACATCTTGCCTGTCACTGCTGCGGCCGGATCCATCGGCTTCCGGAAATGCGCGCTGACCAAACGGCGGTCTGCACCCGGTGCCGATCGGCGCTGACTCGGCAGGGAACCGCGCGGCAATCGGCCAGCCGAACTGCGGCTGCTGCTTTGGGTGCCTTCATCCTGTTTTGGCCAGCCGTGCTCTTGCCAATCCTCAAAATTGAGCGGCTTGGGATGAGCAGCCAATCGAGCGTCCTCGGCGGGATCCTCGACTTGCTTCATCACGGCAGCTGGTTCGTCGGTTTGGTCTTGCTTCTATTTTCAATCATCTTCCCTCTGGCCAAGATCATCCTCTTGCTGGAGCTCTCCTGTTTACAGCTGCTTGGCCAGCGACATAAAGCGATCACGCTGCGGCTGATGGAACACCTCGGCAAATGGAGCATGCTCGATGTGATGCTGCTCGCGCTGCTGGTGATGCTGGTGAAACTCGGCAATCTGGTTGAGTTCCATCTCGGCCCGGCCGTGTTCGCCTTCATTGGGTGTGTCACGATGAGCATGATCGCTTCGCTCTGCTTTAACCCCCACTCGATCTGGGAGGAAAACGAATGACGTCGGAAGAGTTTCCCCAAGCCGAAGTTGTATCGCGTCGAAGCACTGCGGGAGGACGATTGGCTGTCTCCAAAATGTGGCTCGCTACGCTCGCCTGTCTGGCGGGAGCAATCGCTCTGGTCTGGTACTCGCTTGAGCCAGCAGGGACCAAGATCACGCTTCGGTTTCAGGAAGGACACGGGCTGAAACCAGGCGATGCGCTTCGGAATCGAGGAATTGAGGTCGGACGAGTGACCAGCGTCGAGCTGGACAAAGATCTCGCCGGCGTCGAAGTACACGCTGAACTGGCGCCGGCTGCCAAACCGCTGGCTCGCGAAGGAACTCGGTTTTGGATCGTGCGGCCGACAGTCGATGTGACGGGAATCAGCGGTCTGGAGACTGCCGTCGGATCGAAATACATCGCCGTTTCTCCGGGCGCAAGCCAAACTGGCCAAGCACAGTTTGAATTTACGGGAGTCGAGACGCCGCCGATTGATGGCCTCGACAATTCAGGATTGGAAATCGTGTTGCGATCGACAGAGCGGCATGGAATCAATCCAGGCGCACCGGTGACTTGGCGCGGAGTCGAGATTGGACGCGTCCTGAGCTGCGCCCTCAGCCCCGACTCGAGGCATGTCGACATTCGGATCCAAGTCAACGCTACTCACCAGCGGCTAATCAACAGCGCAAGCCGCTTCTGGGTGCTCAGCGGCGTGCAACTGGATGCGGGGCTGACCGGACTGAAGGTCTCGGCCGAGTCACTGGCGACGATCGTTCGCGGCGGAATCGGGGTGATTACTCCCGAAGACAAGGCTGCCCAGCCCGCACGGCCCGGCGATATCTTTGCGCTCTCTTCGGAAGAAGACGAAGACTGGACCGATCAAGCCGCTGCGATCAACTTGCTGGAGTTCGTCCCGCCGACAATGGTCGGTTTAACTGCAACTTGGCAACAAAAGACGTTGGGTTTTACCCGCTCACTGAATCGTACATCACTCGCGGTGCCGGTCGATTCCGATGGAAAAACGGAATTGCTCGTCCCTGCAAGTTTCATCGACCCGGCAACCGGCAGTCTTGAGGGTTCGTTCAAGGTCGTATTTGACTCGAGTGCCGACCAGTCGCTTGAGTTGCCAGCGAGTTCGATTGACGATGCCCTGATCGCCAGAGTGCCTGTCGTCAAATCGGACCTGGCATCCCTTCCCAAAAATCGCTTGCGAGTCCCTGCGGGACCAGAGGACTGCTTCGTGTCAAGACAAACCAGCAGTGGGGAAACGGTGCTTGAGTCGCTTGGCAAACAGGAACTGAGCCTCGCGGCAGATCGCTGGCTAGTTAGTAAATCTAGCCTCCGGTCACCGCTATGGAACGGCTCTGCGGTACTTGCTGCTAAAGATGGCCAGCTGATCGGGCTGTTCGTCGTCGATGACTCAGGAGCGTATATCGCTCCACTGAAGTGAGCGATCGGCCCGCCGATTAGTCCTTCCCCTGTTCTTCCCCCGTGACCCCGTAAGAGTCCTTCTTACGGGCGTCGGTCCGCGTAAGCACTGCTGAACCGGGGGCTGGCGCGAAGACCCGGCTGAC
>JBJTQD010000509.1:0-1052 GCA_046075445.1 Planctomycetota bacterium | reverse complement strand
GAATGCGGTTCGCGGTGAGATTCGTCCGCGAAGTTTACCGGAGGTTTATGCGGAACAGGCCGTTTGGCTGCATGAAAATCCGGAAGCGACGTTCCTCCTGCAGGTGCTGCGAATCGGTGAACTGGGAATCGCGGCGATTCCAAACGAAGTGTTCGGTATCACGGGGCTGAAGCTCAAAGCGCAGTCGCCGCTGCAGCCGCTGCTGAATTTTGAGCTGGCCAACGGAGCAGAGGGATACATTCCACCGCCGGAACAGCATCGCTTGGGAGGGTATACAACGTGGCCCGCCCGGACGGCTGGGTTGGAGGTCGAGGCCGAGCCAAAGATTGTCGCGGCGCTAGTCAAGTTGCTGGAGGAGATCTCGGGAAAGCCTCGCCGCGCGTTGACGACCGATTTCTACAATGAGCAGCAACGCCAGGCGATTGAGTCGCCGAGCAATCATCAGTAGATTGGGTCGCGAAACGTCAGCCGGCTCCGCGCCAGCCGCCGGTTGGAGATGCAAGTGCGGCCTGAAATCTCGAAGTAAAGTGTAGGGTGGGTCGCATCCGCGAAAGAGGTTCTCTATTCGAGCACGCTTGCCCGCGGTGCGCACCCATCGTTGAAGCGTGAGTCGATACTGCTGCTGTTCGTCTTCCTGCTTTCTCGCCTCCATGGTGGGTGCGCATCGCGTTTAGCCAAACCTGAAATCAATCACAGCTTGCGCGATAGCGACCCAACCGACAACAGAAAACCGAAGAGGAGACCAGAGGTCATTTATCGGCGGGGTCGGGAGACCCGCGCCGAGCGCATCGCACTGTTTGGTCGATTTGGTCAGCTTCAGGCCGTTAATCCTCTCCTAACTCAACAGCTCGTGGCGGACGTTGGCTTCTTCGACTCCGGTCAGGCGGCTGTCGAGGCCTTGGAATTTGTAAGTGAACTGCGCGTGGTCGATCCCCAGCAGATAGAGCAGCGTCGCGTGGACATCGACGCATACATCATCGTCCGTCAAGGAGCTCATGATCATTGGATTTAACAAGGCCACTTTCATTACTCTCATCGTGGGTGGAACAAGC
>JBJTQD010000508.1:0-7278 GCA_046075445.1 Planctomycetota bacterium | reverse complement strand
GCGCTAAAGTCACCAACTGAAACAAATCCGCGAAGAACCAACATTCTTCGAAATTCGACGAGATGAATCATGCCAGCCGTTAACACGCCAAACTCAAGCCGCTCACTCGCCAAGACATTCCATTTTTGGACCTGTTTGTGGCTCGTTTGCCTCACTGGATGCCAGACGTTTGACGCCAAAGCGCCATTTCCCTGAGAAGGAAAAGGATAAGCCCCAACCCGACAAGATCATGGCTGTCTGGACCGATGCCGTTCGCACGGAGTCAGGCAAACCAGCCGAACGGGGCTTCGGCGGCCGCGTCTTCTTCTATGACGACAAGGGGAAGCCGATGAAGGTCGAGGGCACGGTTCATATCTATGTCTTCGACGACGACCGAAGCATGGACCACGTGCAAACTCCCGAAAAGAAATTTGTCTTTCCCGCTAACACTCTCGGGCTGCGTTACAGCAAATGCTCGCTCGGCCATTCTTACAATTTCTGGGTGCCCATCGGCTCCGTCCAAGGCCCCAACCGCAACCTCAGTCTCGTAACCAAGATCGAACTAAAGAGTGGCGGTTCTGTTGTCTCAAGCGTCACCCGCAAGATTCTCCCCGGCAGCGGACTGCCTCCTGCCGCACTTGCCGCCAAACAAAAGTCAGGCCAACCCTCTTTGGCGTCGCTCGCAAACCCAGCAAGCGGTTCCGTCGCGCAAGTTTCTTACGATGAGCCACTTCCAGAGGACAACGCGGCGACCAAGCCCGCAGCCACTCGGCAAATCACAGCCGAGACAATCCAGCTCACTCCAAGTTTCACCCAGCGACTGCGGCAACTCTCAGAGGAAGACAAGGCGAAGCAATCTCCAGCCATCAACTCGACGCGCTCGACGTCACCACAAGAAAAGACTCAGCTCAACGACGCCGGGAAAGAACCAACTACTTCCCAACCCCAGAACGAACCTGCAGCTGATTCCGAACTTCGGAAATCCCAGGCTCAAACCCAGCCATCAACTCAGCCAGACGCGACGACGCTGCGCTATCAACCTCACCCTGCAGGATGGCTGTCCGGCCTTCCACCGACACCTCGATCTGGTTTCCAAAACGTTCGACCAAGGTTTGACCCAAATTCTGCTCAGCAGTTAAGGCGAGCTGCTGGACTTGCTCAGGCTCAGGCTGAAACCCGAGCTCAAGCGGCGGGAAATGTAACGTATTCGGACGGTGCCGCTGCACAGGGCGATTAATCTGCGGCGCCCGATTCGTTTGACGCGCCGTTCCAAGCGTGGTCGGCACTCGGCTGGCGTCGATATTCGCGGCGTACACCTGACCGACAAATCCGCCTGCATCCCGCCCCGCACCGCCCACGAAATCACTCGCGGCTCGATTCCCGCGAATGAATCGCTCGTTCCCTTGAATCATCCCGACATTGCCGGCAAATTCCCCGCCCCCAGCCGCTCGCTGGCGGTTTAGCGGGTTGCCCATCTGGCGGTTACCAAACAACTGGGCCGATGCGGCATCGACGAAACCGAACCAAAAAATAGCCGTCAGGACAAATCCGCAAACCAATCTGCTCATCATTCTCATACCGCTCCCAAAGCGACACCGCGGTCCGGCTCTAGCCGTTTCCCCGCCAATCTGCACTGCTATTATATCACCATCATCGGCTCTTTCCGTATTCGTTGGAGTCAACGCGAGAGTTTACGCTCTTTCTATCCCCCGGCAAAAAAAAACTGTCCGCTTGAAACGGCTGCGAAAACTTTACCGCCCCCCTCTCCTGCCAAGGCCACCAAGTCTCGCGAGTCCCAACCTAGCCCTTTCACTCTCCATCCCATGAATCAAAAGTCCGACCTACAAAAGTCAATTCTCGACTTGCTCCAGCGGCATCAATCATTGGTGCTCGCAACTGCCGATCAAGCCGGCGTACCAAACTGCAGCCACGCTCCTTACCTGCTCAGCAACGGAGATTTCTACATCCTGGTCAGTGGTCTGGCAAAACACACCGCCAACCTTCTGCAATCGCGTCGCTGCCACATTCAAATCCTCGCTGACGAACAGGAGACCGTGAATCCGTTCGCCCGCAAAAGACTGAGCTACCTCTGCCAAGTCGAGGTTGTCGCTCCGCAGTCCAAACAAACCGCTGAACTCCTCGTGCTAATGCGGCAACGTTTCGGCCCCACGATCGACATGCTTACTTCACTCTCTGACTTTCAATTGCTTCGTCTAATACCCGAATCAGGTACCGCCGTTCTCGGCTTCGGCCAAGCCCACCCCGCCCCACTCCCAAGCCAACTTGGCTAACACAGCAATCAAAAACCAAAGGTCAACAACGCGATTTCTGAGAACATTTCCACAAATGATCTCTTTCCGAACTCTACCGCGATTTGCGCGCCAAAATTCTTTCTCCCCCTCGCCCCCTTCGGGGAAAGGGGGCTGGGAGGTGAGGGGGGCAGAAGCTCAATCAAGCCCCACCTCCCACACTCCACAAAGTCACACACACCTTCGCCCCTAGGCAACAGAAATGCTTCGCTCGACAACTACATTGCTCTTCGCCCTAACTCTTTTCTTCGCAGCACGCATCGCGCAATCCCAAGAGATCTTTGACCATCGCCAAGCGGCCGCCGAAATCCTCAAGGATTCCAATCACGATGATCTGCGGGCAAAGTTCGCCGACGACAGCCTCCCGCACGCGGCACAGGTCATCGCCGCGATGACGGCCGATCTCCCCAAAGAGCGCGATGAAGAGTACCGCCGTATCCCCTGGATTTGGCGCCTCGCGATCAACGCTACCAAGCAAGGCGACGCTGAACAGCAATGTCAACTTCTTCTGCTCAGCCTCCCAGCTGACGAAAAGCCCCTCGCTCACTGGCAAGCCGTCGTCCTCGGCGGCGGGCTGATCAACGGACTCAGCCAACGCGGTGAAAATCCGGCTGAGCAAATTCAAAAGCTGCTCAAGTCAAGCAGCCAACCCGGGGAGAATGAACAGCGTTTCACTCGCGTCATTCAGCTCGCAGTCAAGATGGTCGATGACGAGTCTGTTCCAAGCGGCACCCGCTACGACGCTCTCCGCATCCTCGGCGCGGCTGATTGGAAAACTCATGCAGAGCAGCTCACCCGCTACCTCGCCCCCGGCATCGATGAGGAACTTCAAATGGGCGCCGTCAGTGCCACTGCCGACATCCCCCAAGCCGAAGCAACGCAGACCCTACTTCGCGCCCTCCCCAAACTCAGCACCGACAATCGCAACCTCGCCCTCGAAATGCTCCTCAGTCGCCAACCCCAGCGAGGTTCCTTAAAAAAATCCGTCGACGCCCAAGAAGTTCCGCGCGACTGGTTTACACAAGAACAACTGCAAAAGCTCGACAAATAAAATTTCCGGGACTTCATCGAATAGCCGACAAAGCTAGAGAGACCCAAACATTCCCGGCCACCACCCGACCTCGCGTCGGTGGAGCCATGACTAGCCAGCTACAACCTTTTCTTTCCGCAATCGCTCACCACCCACATCCCCATCAACACCAAACTTACACCTACCCCAACCCACCTCAGCCAGCCCGCCTTAAACACCACCACTCCGTTGAAGACCATAAAACACAAATAAGCCACGATCACCTTCCGCCACACCCGATACCCGCTCGCCGCAGCCCACCCCTGCCACCAAGCCAACACATCAACGCCCCAAAGCAGAATCATCAAATAGTTGAAGTACACCCCGCCGCCAAACTCCCAGCCAATCAGCTCTTGCGTTTGCTTCGCCGTGTCAGCATAAGCCTGCTGGTGACTCCAGCCATGCTGAAAATGAAACGCGGCAAGCATGTGCAGCACAAACAGTCCCCAGCCCGCGGTCCATATCCATCGCAATCGCCGCTCGTGCTGCTCTCCCTTGCATCCCAGTGCCCATCCGCCAAGCGTCCAGACAAAACAGAGCACCCCCAGCCGAACGGTCCACGCAATCAATTCGGCTCCCAAAACTTCCGCTCCCCGAATTCTCGGATTCCTCGACTCAACAACCTGTAACGTACTTCCACGTTAAAATAACCCCAACGCTCTCCGGGGACAAACTGCGTGCCGATCAAAATCCACTCCAACTCCGCCTCGACTGGTCGCGCCGCCGCAACGCGCGCCGCGACTTTGATCAATCAAATTATCGCCCAGCAGAATTCCTGCCGCTTGGTCTTCGCCACCGGTGCCTCGCAATTCGAACTCCTCGCCCAGCTCACGGCCATGCCCCTACCTTGGAGCAAAATCACAGGCTTTCATCTCGATGAATACCTCGGCCTGGCTCCCGACCATCCCGCCTCTTTCTGCCACTACCTCCAGGAGCGCGTCGTCTCCAAAGTTCCTCTGCAGACCTTCCACTTCATCAACGGTCTGACAGAAAGCCCAGAGCGCGAATGCGAGCGACTAAGTCAAGCAATTTCAACGGCGCCTATCGACCTCGCCCTCATCGGCATCGGCGAAAACGGCCACCTCGCTTTCAATGATCCACCAGCCGATTTCGAGTCGACCTCGCCTTACATCGTGGTAGAGCTCGACGAAGCCTGCCGTCGCCAGCAACTTGGCGAAGGTTGGTTCCCAACGCTGGAGGCTGTTCCACGCCAAGCCATCAGCATGTCGATCCAGCAACTCCTCGCTGCTCGCAACTTAATATGCACAGTCCCCGATGCTCGCAAAGCAGTTGCCGTTGCGGCAGCGATTGAAGGACCCGAGACACCGCTAGTTCCCGCCTCGATTCTCCGGCGACACCCCGCTCTCGACCTCTTTCTCGACCTTGACTCAGCAAGCCTGCTCCAGCACTCCGCTCATCACGAGGTTCGCCGCTGATGACCTCGACTGCAACGCCCCTCTTCGACCTTCAAATCAATGGCTGGAACGGCGTTGACTTCAACAGCGATGAACTGACCTCGGAGCAACTGCATCGCGTTTGCAACGAACTTAGCCACCGAGGCGTGACGCAATTTCTTGCTACCTTGATCACCGACGATCTCCCCAAACTGGTCAGCCGCCTGAAAAGATTAGCCAATCTGATTGACACCGATCCGTTATCGAGCCAGATGATCGCCGGAATCCACCTCGAAGGTCCTTTCCTCAATCCGCAGCCCGGCTACATCGGCGCCCATCGCGCCTCCGCCACACTTCGGGCCGCGCCTGAACACGCCGCGCGATTATTCGATGCTGCCTCCGGAAAACTTCGCCTCGTAACGCTCGCTCCCGAAATGGATACGGGTTCTCAAACCATCGGCTGGCTCACCCAGCACAACGTTCGCGTCGCGGCCGGCCACTGCAACCCCAGCCTCCCCCAGTTACAAGCGTCGATCGACGCTGGCCTTTCCCTTTTTACCCACCTAGGCAATGCCTGTCCCCCACTGCTCCCTCGCCACGATAATATCATCCAGCGAGCCCTCAGCCTGAGCGACCGCCTGTTCATCACGTTGATCGCTGACAGCCAGCACATTCCTCTCTTCGCGCTGCGGAATTATCTCCGGCTGATTGGAGCGGACCGCGGCATCCTCATCAGCGATGTCACGACTGCCGGTGGCCTCCCCCCCGGTCCGTTCACGCTCAATGGCATCGCAGTTCAAGTCGATGCGCAAGGCGTCGCCCGTCTCGCCGATCAGCCCGAACTCCTCGCTGGCTCGACATGCTTGCTCGATTCAGCTCTCCAGCTACTTCAGTCCGAACTCCAACTCTCTCCAGAACTCTTGCACCAGCTCACTTGGACCAATCCCCGCCGCGCCCTCGGTTTGCCTCAGTAACTCACGAATCAGACGCGACGCTTCACCTAAATTACCGATAACCAGCCTAATGCCCGCATCCCATTTTTTTGATCCAGAAGCGTTCCTTCTGACCAACTCGGCCGGCCGAACACTCTACGCCGAGATCGCTCGCGATTTGCCGATCAACGATTTCCACAACCATCTCTCACCGCAAGAAATTGCCGAGGACCGGCCATTTCACAACCTCTGCGAACTCTGGCTGGAACACGATCATTACAAATGGCGAGCGATGCGCGCGGCTGGAATCGCGGAACGATACATCACGGGCGAGGCATCCCCCGAAGAAAAATTCGGAGCTTGGGTGGAGACGCTCCCGCAACTACTCCGCAATCCGCTCTACGATTGGAACCGGCTAGAGCTTTGGATGTTTTTTGGAATCACGGAACTGCTCACACCCGAAACAGCCACTCGCATCTGGGACGAAACCAATCGCCAACTTCGCCAGAATCCGCTCACCCCCAGCCGCATCTTTTCCCAGTGCCGCGTTGCCTCGCTTGGCACCACGGACGATCCAGCCGATTCGCTCCAGTGGCATCAACGCTGCCGAGAGCAAAAGAGTTCACCCCGCATCGCTCCCACGTTTCGCCCCGATCGAGCCCTCGCGATTGATGAACCAGCTGATTTCATCGAATGGCTCACGCGTCTCTCCGCCGAAACCAACCGGACAATCGAGTCGCTCGACGATATGCTGGCCGCACTTGAACAGCGGCATCAGGAATTCGATGCTTTGGGCTGTCGATTTAGCGACCACGGTCTGCCGCGACTCTTCGCCGCCGACCCCAATCTCCCGGAGGCAGCCAGAATCTTTCGTAAAGTGTTCGTGATGCAAACCCCGGACGCCTCCGAAATCGAGCTCTGGGGCGCGACGCTAATGCACTGGTTCGCTCAACTCGATGCCAGCCGCGGATGGACCAAACAACTACACCTTGGTCCACAGCGAAACAATTCGGCACGACTGCTGGCGACCGTCGGACGCGATGCCGGAGCCGACTCGATCGGAGATTGGCCCCAAGTCCAGCGGCTGCAGCGCTACTTCGACCAACTCGAATGCGAAGAAAGTCTGTCTGACCATATCGTCTACGTTCTGAACCCGAGCGAACTTTATCCTGTCGCGACGATGCTCGGAAATTTCAATTCGGGGCCGTCAGCCGAACGAAGTCGACGAACCAGAATTCGCTTGGGAGCAGCGTGGTGGTTCTTCGATCACCGCGCCGGAATTCGCGAAGTGCTAAACTGCGTCGCGCACACCAGCCTGCTGGCCGAATTTCCGGGAATGGTCACCGACTCCCGGTCCTTCCTCTCGTTTGCCCGACACGATTACTACCGCCGCATCCTCTGCGACCTGCTCGGTGAAGAAATTGAACCGGGCCTGATTCCGGAATCCGCAGCGCGCGAGATTTTGCCGAAACTCTGTTGAGGAGTGAAATGGGTTTCAATCGGTTGGGTGGGACGGTTGGGACTCGTGGGACTGTTGGGAGAAAAAACTTTGAGTCGTTAGCCGCACTTTCGCTTTCGGCGGGGTCGGGAGACCC
>JBJTQD010000507.1:0-3226 GCA_046075445.1 Planctomycetota bacterium | reverse complement strand
GTGCAAAACCAATCTCAGCCGGGGATCCCGACATTTCAGGTTTCGGCTCCCCTAAGCGCGTACTACCCGGGTACAGCCGCCGGGCCAGACCTATCGGCTCAGCCCTTGCAATTCATGCCGGTGCAGGACTTGGGGCAGGTGTTTCGCTTCGATTGGACGCCTGACATGATCACGCAGCGGTGGGAACGGGTCTCCGTGATCGAAGAGGGTGAGGGGCTGCGGGGAATGCGAGTCGCCTTCGTCAGCGGCACCAACTTGACCGATATTCACGGATCGCTGACGTTTTATTTTGACTCCAGCCAAGTCTTGCAGCGAATCGGATTTCGAGGCTGGACGGGCGATCCGACGGCACTGGTTGCACTAGCTCAAAATGCCTACCAGTTGCAATCAAAGCGTTCGAATCTCAGTGGTTGTTACACGGCGAGCAGTTGGGGGCGGACGCGCGGCGTGTTGTTGCTGAAACCGCCCGCTGTGATTCGAGCTGACCTGCCGCTTCAGCGAATGGCGGTGCTGTTCGATCTGGCCAACCCCAATGGCAATCTTCCGGTTTCCGAAGAAGCCAAGCGGCACTTGGACGAAGCGGTCCGTTTCTAAAATCGTTCTCTGCCGCAGCGTTCGTTTCAACTTTGCGGCGAGCTCAAATTAAACGGGCTATTTCGACTCCAACGAGCCTGCGGACCACGCCGCATCACTTCACGCATGGTCTTCTCAAAAACGCGGGAAATATCGGGATTTTCTCGGCTGTTGCCGAAGCGCTGACAAGTTTTCCACAACCTACCGATTCCGAGGGCAGCTGCCGTTTTCGAGACTTGGGAAATTTTTTTTTCTTCTCTCTCACTACTTGATTTCGACCCTCTGCCGAGAAATTTGAGCCCCTAAATTTTGACCGGCTGCGAGGCCTGAAAAGTTTTTGATTCTGGTGGTTTGACACTGCTGCTAGCAGTCATAGAATCAGGCTCCCTTGGCCAGTCGCCGCACGATTGAAACCAAGGGAATTCGCAGTTTTTGCGAGGTTTTTTCGCTTCGGCTGAAGAATCGCGGCGAAATTTGCCAGCGAGTTTTGAGGGATAAATTGCCCGGGCAAAACCGAGTGGGTTGTGGGAGCCGTTTTGGCCCCGCAACTTTGCAGGTTAGCCCGACAGGGAAAGTGTTTCGGCGAGAGCATTCGGTTCGCAGGGAAATCGATTTCCACCGACCGGAATTACCGGCCGCCAAGCGAGGAGTGACCTCTGGTTACTCGCGTGGCAGCCCGCGTAAGTCTGGTTCGCGGAGTTAGGGGAGTCGGCGAGCTGAGGAATGAGACAAGTTGGGCTCGAGGCGAGCGCCACATGTCGCACCGGCTCTCGAAAAGGAGATGGTTCAGGAAGTGTCAGCTGCGGATCAGACAGAAACTCGAAAGCCAGGTTTAGACAGCCTGCTTGCTCGGATTGCCGAATTGATCGGTCCAGTCCGTTGCGAGCTTTGGTTTGGCGGTGCCGGGCGTGTTCTGTGCAGCGACTCAGAGGTTGTCTTTTTTTTCGACAGCGAGTTTGAGCTGAACCGCGTTCAGCGTCATCACGGCATTCAATTGCGGCAGGCCGTCGAAGGTTTGTATGGTTCCGAAGTCGGTGTCCAGTTTTCTGTTCGTTCCACCGACTCGGAGCAAGCCGACCAAGCAGGGCAAAGTTTGAAACCGGATAACCGTGAGGTCCCGCCTGCTGACGAGACTTCGGGCGAAAGTGCGGTCGCCGAAGAACGCCCGCTGGGTATTAACGGTGTTCGTGATCGAGTGCGTAAAGTTTCACTGGCTGCAACACAGCTAGTCGCCGTGAAGGGGAATGGGGTCAAAGCTGCCTCGGCCGATGCGGACACTGGCTCGGGGAGTGGTTCGTCTAATCGCCGGAACCAAACGCTAGAAGAGTTTTGGTTTGGCGAGGAGAATCAGCTGATCCAAAAGGCCTTGGCCGAAAACTTCAAAACCCCCGGCCATTTTTCGCCACTCTTGATTTACGGACCGACCGGAGTTGGCAAGTCCCATTTGCTCAACGCCATCTGCAGGCGATTTCGAGCTGAAGGCAAACTGCGTATTTGCATTAGCTTGACCGCCGAGCAGTTTCTCAATGAGTTTGTCTACGGCTTGCGGAAGTCTGGGTTACCGATGTTCCGTCGTAAGTTCCGGGACTTGGACTTGCTGGCGATCGATGACGTCCATTTCCTGGCCGGCAAAGCAGCGACCATTAACGAAATCAATGTGACGCTCGACCACCTGAGCAAGGCGGGGAAGCAAGTCATTCTGACAACGGACCGAATGCCGGCCGAATTGAATCAAATCAGCAAAGAGTTGAGTGGTCGTTTGCAGGGCGGATTGAATTGTCCGCTCCGATATCCGGGAGTCGAGGGTCGACGCTGGATTCTTGATTCGATTTGCCGACAGCGCGGTTGGAGTTTCTCTTCGGATGTTTTGGAGCTGGTCGCGCTCGGGATTGAGCGCGATTGCCGTCGCTTGAATGGAGCTTTGAATCGTCTGCGGGCTGCGGAACTAGCAAGTGGTAAGTCGACGACGAAGGAATCGGCCGAGCGTGATTTAAAAGACTTGATCGGCTCGGTCACTTCAGTCACAACCTTGCCGCGAATTGAGCAATTGGTTTGCGACGCCTGTGGTATTCCTTCGAGTGAACTTCGGTCGGAGTCTCGTACGAAGCGTGTCAGCACTGCTCGGATGCTGGCGATGTGGCTTTCGAGGCAGCACACTAACAACGCGTTATCTGAGATTGGCGATTACTTTGGGGGCCGAAGTCACAGCACGGTCGTGGCCGCTCAAAAGCGGATCGAGCAGTGGCTGGAGTCTGGCGAAAAGATTGAACTTGAAAGCGGCGCTCTGCCGCTGAAAGAGGCTGTCCAAGTGCTGGCTCGTCGCCTGCGAGTCGGATAGTCCTGCGTAAACTTGGATGGGCCTTCTATCAGGCCGAACGGGCGAACAGGCCTCGGAACTCGCTTGAGCGGCTGGCCACTTCTTCCCGCGGACAATCCATTACGATTTGTCCCGCTTCCATCACCAAGACGCGATCGGCCAACTCGAGGCTTTGAGCGCGATGGGTAATCAAAAGCGTGGTGCGGTTGCGGATGAACTCTCGCAGGTTTTCGTGAATCAGGGCTTCCGATTTTCCATCGAGGTTGCTGGTTGCTTCATCGAGGATCAGGATTCGCGGGTCTGCCAGAATAGCGCGGGCGAGCGCGATGCGCTGGC
>JBJTQD010000506.1:0-19076 GCA_046075445.1 Planctomycetota bacterium | reverse complement strand
GAGAAGTTCCTGTTGCGTAAAAACGATGTTGAGGATTGATGGGATTTATGAATTGGAGTTGCGTGGCAATGTCTGTTCCAGCGATTTTCCATGCAGCCAGCCCGCCACAATTGCAGCAATCAGGCAGACGCTGAGTTCAATAGCGGCCAGACTCACTTCAGGCCGGAGTAATGAAAACAGCTCCAGCGATGCAAGGGTAAATAACAGGGAGTATCGAATCGAAGTGGCTTGGTATTCTTGGTCGTTGGCTTTCATGGGAATTTCTCATCGGATTTTTTATTTGAAAGTCTTGCTGGTGTTTTGAGTGGGGGTTTCAGGAGTTGACCTTTTGACTCACCGAGGCCGCACTCAAGCCGGCAGCCAAGATGCCCAGCAGGATGGCAAAGACCAATCCGAAATTCACCCACTCTTTCGGAAGGATTGTCTGAGAGAAAACAATCATCAGTGTGCAGCCAATCAAGAAAAAAAACCCTGCCCACGACAAAGTCTTGTTAGTCTTGATTTCGTTCATTTGGCTTTTCCTTTTTTCTTAGTTACTTGCTTGTTCGTTTGATGACTCGATTTCTTTAATCGCTTGACCGGTTTTTTTGCCGCGAGTTTCGGTTTTTCCGCTGCACTCTCGAGCGGAAAATACGACCAAAAAACTTGGTGGACCTCGCCGATGCCGAGCTTCCGATCTTTTTCGAAGAGTTTTCGAATCGCTCTCAAATGTTCGCGGACTGCTTCGGCCGACGCATCGCTCAGCCGCCCGGTCTCCGCCCGTACCGAGAGGATCCGCTGCATCCGAGGGGAGAATGTTGGTTGATCGCGAAAGACCCGCGCCAAGAGCCGCTCTGAATGGCGGCTCCAAGTCCGAGCAATCCGCTGTATGCCCTCAGCAATGGCCTGCGGATCCGTCTCAAAATCGTATTTCCAGTTCTCGGTCCCAATTGCAAAGATTCGTTCGAGATGCTTTCCTCGCTTTTCGCGAGCGATCTCTCGCACCAGACCGCCGCGAACAAGGATTCCCAAGTGATGATGGGTCAGCGCAGCCGAGCGTCCGATCCGAGCGGAAATCTCTCGGGCTGGCATCGGACCGAAGGCGACAAGGTATTCCAGAATCGAGGCCCGGATTGGCGAACAGAACAGGTCGAAGTCCTCCCGACGCCGGATATAGAAAACGTCCTCAGCTGAATTCTGATTGCGGTTCAAGCGAGTCTCCCTGCGAGCGAATGACTGACCATTCAAAATATCTTATGCATCTTGAATCGTTTGGTCAATTCAAAAAATTGATTAAAAATTGAACGGACAGCGAAATCGTCCGATTTGCTGTTTTTAGGGCCGATTTGGAGCCTCCAAGACCAGCGGATTGGACTGTTGCGGGCGAAGGGGCCCGAATATGCTCTTAAGCGGAAATCGGTTCAAAAACCTGCCGAAAGCGGGGAAGCCCTGATTGGATTTCCATTTCAACCCCCAAGAACCTTCCCGCCAAGCATTTGTCAGGCCATGCCGGAACCATTTCACCTTCCCGACTATCTGCTTTGGCTTAGCCTGATCGGATTCGCGGCCGGCTTTCTCGATTCCGTCGTCGGAGGGGGAGGGCTGATCGGTACCCCGGCAATGCTCAATCTCTTTCCGGGTTGGTCGATTCTCAACGTCGTCGGCACGAATCGTACCTCTTCGATTTTCGGAACTTCGCTCGCCGCCTGGAATTACTTCCGTACCGTACGGCCTGAGCCGAGCATCCTCTGGCCAGGTTGTCTCGGCGCGCTCCTTGCCTCTTTCGTCGGCGTCCAACTCGCGCAGCAAATCGACGGCGAGCGGCTCAAGCTGGTCGTGCTCGCGATGATTATTGCCTTGGCGATCTACTCCAGCTTCAAAACCGACTTGGGGCAAGTCGATCAGCGACGATTTAAGGGAGCCGCCGAGAGCTGGGCCGCGCTCGGCGTCGGCAGCGTCTGCGGTTTTTATAATGGACTGATCGGCCCAGGTACAGGAACGCTCTTGGTCTTCGGCTTCGTCAGCCTGCTCGGGCTGGACTTTCTCCGGAGCAGCGCAGTCTCCAAAGCCGTCAATGTGGCTGGTGACATTAGCTCATTCGGCGTGCTTCTGCTGGGAGGCTACGTCATTTGGGCCGCGGCGATCCCGCTGGTCTTTGCCAACATGGCAGGAAGCTACTGCGGCTCGCGGCTGGCAATCCTGAAAGGCTCACGCTTCATCCGCCGCTTCTTCCTCGTCGTGGTTTTTGCGCTGATCGCTCGGCTACTCTGGCAGCTTTGGTCAAGCTGACGCAAAGGGCCGAGCTTTCACACGCACCGCAAATCGAACGTTGCTGAGTAGCTCGCTACTTTGTCGATCTCACTGCTAAGGCTGCCGAAGTTTTTTCAGCCGCCCCTTCCGCCCGACGCAGTTATTTCGGCTCGCTGAATCGGCCGAGGAACAGCACGGCGTTGCTCTCGCGATTGCGAATCAGGAACAAGAAAGGATGGTCGGCTCGGAAAACCTTGGGTGGATTTTCAATCGGTGCCGCACGAGTTGCCATGATCACGCCGGTCGCCGCCGCTGCTTCCGTCCCCTTCTCATCCACTTCGACGAACGCCTTGTGAATAACATCCGAAATCTGCAGTTGGGCCTCGCTGGTCATGCCACCAAATTCCGCGGCACTTCCGAAGGCCCGCGGCATACCCAACTGCTTCAGCGCAGCGCTCAGGCTAAAGTCGCATTCCAGTTTGAATTTCGGCAGAGCCAGAATGACTTTTTCGCGGCGCAGCCCGGCCAGCCACTGTTCGAGTCGCTCGTAGCTGAAGCCCTGCTCTAGCTTCGATAAGCCATCTGCCTTTCGCGGCAAGATGACAACCATCGACAACTGCGGCGACTTGTAAGGGAGCTCCACTACCTGAGCCTGCTCGTCTTCCGAGTAAGCGAACTCTTTCTCAAGATTCATCAGCGGCACCTTCGCTTGTTTGCCGCTGCCAGTTGTGAACGGCTGGTCGACCGTAAACTTCTTGTCGAATTGGTGCTTCCAATCGGCTTTGAAATAAATTGCGTTAGTCAGCACCAGGCGAGTGTCACCATCGATACTTCCCTTTGGGAGCAAGTCATTGATTCGATCGTGCGTCTTGTCACTCACCCAATCGTTGATTGTCTTACGACTTGGCTCAGCTGCTCCCACGAAATCAAGTTGTCCCAGTGGCGCGGCGAACTTCTGCTCGACAAACTCCAGATAGTCGGCGCGAAATTGAAATCCCGTTTGCCCCCAAAGCCGATTCGCCATCTCAAGGACAAATCCGTCTCCTTGGGCGTTCAGCGATTTCGAAAGCCCGCCCATCTCAGACAGCCAAGCCTTGCGGTCTTCCGCTCCGTGCAACACGCTGAACATTTCCCTCGCGGTCTCACCCTCCGCACCAGCCGCCGTCATCGCCAGAGCGGCCGAGATACTGGCGGGGGAGAAAAACAGATTGCCTGCCTTCGCGCCGAGTTGCCGCCGCAGGTCGAGCGCCAGCAAATTGCTGCTCCGGGCAGCGCCTAGCAGGTCGTCATTGCCGCTTGGCAATAATGATGACGGTCGCTGGCCGAAATTAAAGTAAGACCGAGTCGCCAATCCTAGAAATGCAGCCTTGAGCAATGTCCGACGGTCCGTAATCACGCGATTGAAATTCATCGATTCTTCTCCTGTAAAAAAGCCTGTGCAGACAAGACGACGGTCAGAAGCGAAAAGTTCCACAGTAATCTCGCGAGCTATCGAGAACCGATTGGGTTCCCTCAAGCCCACTGCGATTGATGCCACCGCAACCGTTATACTCGACACTCTGACCAAAAGTACGACTCACACTGACTTCCTCGCTTGGGCCTAAGTAGTGTCCGAGAATTCACCAGAAAAGGCTTCAGAACAGCTCCCTTTCGGAACAGCGGTCCGCTTCTGGCTGAAGCTCGGCTGCATCAGCTTCGGCGGGCCGGCAGGGCAGGTCGCGCTCATGCATCGGGAATTAGTAGACCGCCGTCGCTGGATCTCGGAGAGCCGTTTCCTGCATGCGCTGAACTACTGTCTGCTCCTACCCGGACCGGAAGCCCAACAACTGGCGACTTACATTGGCTGGTTGTTTCACGGTATCCCGGGCGGGATTGTGGCCGGCGGGTTATTCATTTTGCCGAGTTTGCTTCTGCTCACTTTGCTCAGCGGCCTCTATGTGGCCTTCGGTGAGCAGCCTTTGATCGCTGCCGCGCTGAACGGGGCAAAGATGGCCGTCGTGGCGATTGTGGTTTCAGCTCTAGTCAAACTCGCCCGCCGCTCACTCCGGCAGTGGCTCAGCTGGTCACTTGCCATCGTCTCGTTTCTCTCACTAAGTTGGCTGGAGCTGCCCTTTCCAGCGGTGATCCTTTTGGCGGGGTTCGTCGGGTTTTTGGCTCAGCGTTTTGGTCATCCTCTGCAAACGGCTCGTGCACCACATCCGCAGCACTCACCAGAGCCGGGCAGTGACACATCCAGTCGCTATCTCCACGACGATGAGACGGCGATCCCCGAGCACGCTCAACATTCTGCACGGAGAACCATTGGATTGGTTGTGGTCGGTTTGTTGTTGTGGGGGATTCCGCTGGCGGGCCTGCTTCTCTGGCAAGGGAGTTCGGGCACCTTTACCCAGATGGCAATCTTCTTTTCAGTTGCGGCACTGGTCACGTTTGGCGGCGCGTATGCCGTGCTGCCTTATGT
This sequence comes from Planctomycetota bacterium, assembly GCA_046075445.1. GTDB lineage: Bacteria > Planctomycetota > Planctomycetia > Pirellulales > Pirellulaceae > BJ22. The sequence goes on along the minus strand of JBJTQD010000506.1, from coordinate 14,389 downwards.
AGCCGAAAGGGCTGTCGACCGCGCGGGCTGGCTGAGCTCAGAGCAGATGATTGATGGATTGGCTTTGGGCGAGACAACTCCCGGGCCGCTGATCATGATTGTAGCCTTCGTCGGTTACCTCGGCGGCGCGCAGACGACTGACTATGGAGTCTGGGGAGGAATGCTAGGAGCCGCGGTCGCTGCGTGGTACACCTTTCTTCCCTCTTTTTTTCTGATCTTCCTCGGAGCACCGCTAATCGAAAAGAGCAGGGGAGTGGCTCAGCTTGGGAGCGTTCTCGCCGGTATTTCAGCCGCTGTGGTCGGCGTGATTGCTCAACTAGCCCTCCGCTTTGTCTTGACCACTTTTTGGCCAACGAACGAGTCTGTGTCGGGAGCTGTGTGGTTCCGTTCGGCTGACTGGTTTGGGATCGCTTTTACCTTCATCGCGATTCTGCTGGTCCTGCGATACCAAGCCAATCTCATCGCGCTGATCGCTGCGGCGATCGTGTTTGGGTTGATTCGTGCGATCGGGGGAGGGCCGTAAGCGGCGTGAAGTAGGACTCCCGAGCCGGGGGCTGGCGCGAGGACCCGGTTAACAGAGCAGCAGCCCAATTGGCTTGCCCAAAGACAATCAAGTCTTGTCGTGAAACTGCCAGTCGCGTTCCAGAATCAGCCGAGCCCCGCGTCGAAAGGTCAGATAGGACCAACCCCACTGGGCGACGACAAACAGCCGGTTGCCAAAACCAGTCAAGTAATAGATATGCACCACGAGCCACAGAAACCAGGCGAAACGCCCGGCTAAGTGCCATTTGCCAACTTCGACAATCGCCCGGCTTCGGCCAATTGTCGCCATTTGGCCTTTGTCGACGAAGTGAAAGGGTTTGCGCGGGCGGCCTTTGAGTTCGTCGCGAATCAATTTCCCCAGATAGAGCCCCTGCTGCATGGCAACCGGAGCGGTACCGGGCAACTGTTTCCCCTTTTTGTCTCGCGCCAGTGCCATGTCTCCAAGCAGAAAGACGTTGGGGTGTCCCGCAAGGCTGAGATCTTTCTCAACTGCCACTCGCCCGCTGCGATCGGTCTCGCCGCCAGTGAGTTTGCCCAGCCCGGAAGCTTCAACTCCTGCGGCCCAGAGCACCGTTGCCGCATCGATCTTCTCATCGCCAACCAAAACCCCTTCCGTATCGACCTTCGACACAGAACTGTTTACCCAGACTTGTACTCCGAGCGATTCAAGATATCGAGTCGCCTTCGCGGCTTGATCTGGAGAGAATATCGAAAGGATTTGCGGTCCAGCTTCCACCAGAATGATTCGTGCAAGTGACGCATCTATATTGCGAAAGTCGCGGACCAAAGTGAACCGGGTCATCTCGCCGATCGCGCCGGCAAGTTCCACGCCCGTCGGTCCACCGCCAACGACGACAAACGTCAATTGCTTCCTCCGTTCGGCCTTATCGCTTGAAGACTCCGCGGTCTCAAATGCCAGCAGAACGCGACGTCGAATCTCCGTCGCCTGCTCCAGCGTCTTCAGGCCCGGAGCGAAGGGCTCCCAGTCATTGTGCCCGAAGTAGCTGTGACGACTGCCGCATGCGAGGACCAGATAGTCGAAGCTCACATCGCCAAAGCTTGTTTCAATCTTTTGATTACTTAGGTCAAGGCCGGTGACTTCACCTTGCAGGACCCTCGCATTCTTCTGCCGAGCCAAAAGGCTTCGAATCGGCGTCGCGATATCGGATGGGCTAAGTCCAGCCATCGCCACTTGATACAGCAGTGGCTGGAAAAGGTGGTGGTTCCGCCGATCAATCAGTGTGACTGAAACATCAGTTGCACCGCCCAGAGCCTTCGCGGCATTCAGACCCGCAAACCCACCGCCGACAATCACGACCGACTTCATGAACTGCTGCTCATCGCAAAAAAAGAGAGCTCAAATGACTATTTCTATTTTAGCCGTTTCTCAGTCGGTCGAGCGGCCCCCTGATGGCGTAGCTATTGCCCGGGCGATTGTTGCCCCGGCGATTGCTGCCCGGGCTTTTCCGCTTCCGAAAGGTATTTCTCGGAATAAGCGGCGAGCGCATCGGCCAGCATCATAGCCGTTTTCTGTCGCGCTTCCTGATTGGTGTAATCCGCCCCGAACTCCAGTTGCACCGCGTCAATCGCCGTCTGTTGATGACTGCCGTAGGTGCCGACGATAAAGCCACCGGTAAAGCCTGCCTGTTCTTTGCCATCAAAGGGGTTGGGATAGACCCTCCAGCCACGCGCCGCCAACAATCCAAACAAACTTTGCTCACCGGTTTGAGCAGACTTCCCGAAGCGCTGCTGCAAGAGCTCGGTTGTTTTGCCGTTTCGCGTTCCGCGGTAAACAGTCGAGCGACTTGTGCCTTGCCCATGAATGTCAATCAGCAATCCGCAGCGGTGTTCCTCAGCAATTTCGCGACAGGCCTCGGCAATGCTTCCGTGGTAATGCTCGTAAACAGGGCGGGCATCGGGGTCCTCAAAGCCAATCTCAGAGGGGCGATTGAAGTCGATGTACTTTCGATGCACTCGTGAGATGACGTACCAAGGCTCGCGTCCGAATTTTTTCTTGACCTCCGCTGCGACAGCCAAAGCGAGTTGCTCCGTCCCAACGTCGCGGCCCGTAAAGAAACCAGAAGCGCCTTTCTCCATTCCCTCGCCTTTGCGAGCTTCGACCTCTGGAATTTCGCGCGTTCCACCATGGGGCGCCGAGATGATGATTGGCAGCTTCCCTTTCTGCACCCGAATACAGGCGGCGAGATCGAGCTTGACCGGGGCTTTCCCAGTTTGCTCAGCCGCTGGAGGAGCCTGCTGAGCCGCAGCGGTGGAGGAAAGAGAAGCCGCGCAGATTACTAGCAGCGAAAAGTAATGGCGGAGTCTACGTTTCATCGCAAACACTTCGTCAGACAGATAAGGCGGGTGATCGGACTTTTGAAATTATAACTCAGAGTTCCCGCCGGGTTTGCTCTGGATTACTGCTGTCTCAGCCTCCGGTCCAGCGCCGCCGCGAATCGCTCAATCGACTTTGGGTCGTACGGAAAATAGAGCGAGGGCTCGATCAGCTCGATTTCAATCACTCCCCAGTCTCCATCGGCTAAGCGAACCAAATCCACTCGTCCGTAGAGCACCGGTTCAGGCAGCGCGCTCATGGCTACTTGGCCAGCATTCAGCAAATCTTCGCCCGGGTCATAAGCCGTAATCTCACCGCCGTGCTCTTCTTGCACGCGGAAGTCGCCTTGAGCCGGACGTTTGAGCACGGCATGACTAAAGACACCGTCGAAGTAGAACAGAGAGTACTCTCCCTCCGTAACAATGCTCTCGAGAAATGGCTGAACCATCAGCGGCTTGGACTCAAAGATCGCTTCGGCTTCCGCCCAGTTGGCTTGGCTGTCGAACCGCAGCCGAAACGTGTCATCCGCATTCGCCCCAACCGTCGGTTTAACGACTAACTCTGAGGTTTGAAAACGATCGAACAACCGAGAAATCTCGCTCCGCGCGATGAAGCGAGGCAGCCATTCGGTGGGGACGATCCTGACTCCCCGCTGCTCGAGTTCCTGCAGATAACGCTTGTCGATATTCCAACGCACAATCGCGGGGCTGTTGAGCAATAGCGTGCCCGAGCGCTCGATCGACTCCAGAACCACTCGAAACTCGTCATACCGTCGCTGGTAGTCCCAAGTCGATCGGATCACGACAGCTGCAAACGAACTCCAGTCGATATCGGGCAGGTCCCAAGCGACCTCGGAGCTTTCCCAGCCGCGTTCTGCCATCGCGGGAAAACAGAGGTGGTCGTAAGCAAAGAAACCACTCAGATCGCGCATCGAAAGAAAGGCAACTTTGCGACTGATGCTGGGCTTTATCCGGTAACTTACTTCTTCCATTTCCAGCTCTTGACGATCGCCTGCACGTCTGAGGATAAGTCACTCCGGTCGCTCGATCCGCCGAGAATGTAATAGGCTTGACCTTTGTGATGGGCAATCACGACATGGGTCGGTTGGAATTTACCGAGCTGTCCGTTCGCGAGTACCCAATAGGCTCTTTCGCCATCCAGTTCCGTCGGATCGGGCAAGAGGATTCCTTTGTACTTCATGGCAAAGTCTACAGCCGTCACATCGGCTGTTTTCTGCTCGGGCCGTGCGGCATCGATCGAAATCATCCGGGTCATTAAATCCCGCGGAACATCGGAGGGAGTCAGCAAGCTGAGCGTCTGCCATTCCGTCTTTTTTGCATCCCAGCCGAGTGGGCGCTCGAATGTCGCCGTGCCGACATCGCAAAGCAGAGGATTTCGCTTCGTAGGATCTTCGCAGCCAGTAAACGTACTCGCCAGAAAAACGAGCCCAGCCAAAAGAGGAAATCGGAGCGGCCGGAACAAGGCGGTGATGCTCAATCGCTTGTTCCTGCTCATTGTGAAAATCCTCGGCGCTCTCTTAACAATTAAACCCGCCGGGGACTTTCCAGAAAATCCCATGTACGTCAGGTTATGGCCAAAGCTGTTCGGCAACCTTCCCGCGACCAAAGTCGCAGGAAGGTTGCAGCGAAGAGCGCGTCTTAGGCTGAGTTCGGCGAGAGCCTCAACCTAAATTACTTCTGCTCAAACAGCTTCTGCTTGAGGAAAGTATACGCCAGACTTTGCATGTAGGCGGATTGTTCGTTGTTTGCCGCTCCGCCATGGCCACCTTCGATGTTTTCGTAGTAAAGAACGTCACAACCGTAATCCTCCATCCGGGCCATCATTTTTCGGGCGTGCCCGGGATGGACGCGATCGTCGCGGGTTGAGGTCGTAAATAGCACCGTCGGATAATGCCCATCCGCTTTGACATTGTGGTACGGCGAAAACTTTTGAATGAACTTCCACTCTTCCGGCAGGTCCGGATTGCCGTACTCCGCCATCCAACTCGCTCCGGCCAGCAGCTTGTTGTAACGCTTCATGTCCAGCAGCGGGACTTGGCAAACGGCCGCCTGCATCAACTCCGGATAAAGCGTAACCATGTTGCCCACCAACAAGCCGCCGTTGGATCCGCCTTGGATCCCCAGCCGAGATTGGCTGGTGACTTTCCGCTTGAACAGGTCCTCTGCCACGGCTGCGAAATCTTCGTAACAACGCAGGCGATTGTCCTTCAGTGCCGCCTGGTGCCAGCGAGGGCCGTATTCACCACCGCCCCGGATGTTAGCCACCACATAGACGCCACCTTGAGTCAACCAAGCCCGCCCGACTCCTGCGTTGTAGCTGGGCTGCAGCGAAATCTCGAAACCACCGTATCCATAAAGCAACGTCGGATTCGCCCCATTCAGCTCCAAGCCTTTCTTGGCAACCATGAAATAGGGAATCTTTGTCCCGTCCTTGCTGGTGGCAAAGTGCTGACTGATCTCCAAACCACTCGCGTCGAAGAACTCAGGCAGCGACTTGAGCGGCTTCGGTTGCTCGCCGATCACTCCGTAAGACAAGGTCGTGGGTGTCAGGTAGTCGGTTGTCGTGAGGAAAAACTCATTCGATTCATCTGGATCGACTGCCATGATGTTGACAGTTCCGAACTCCGGTGCGCCGACCAGCGGCTCCCGCTTCCAGTTCCCATCCAGTTTCATCACGTAAACTCGGTTCTTGACATCCTCCAGCACATTTAAGAACAAGTAGTCCTTCGTAAATCCATAACCAGCCAAGGCCGTATTGTCGCTGGGCGTGAAGACTGGAGTCAGCTTGCGATTTCCCTTGAGGAACTCGTCAAACTTTCCGACCAGTAGCGAACCAGCGGGATACTTTTGACCATCGACTTCCCATTCCTTCCGCAACTGGAAGGCGATGTACTCGCGCACCACATTTTTCTCGGCGGAATTCTGAGCGTCGATTTTGACCAGTTCACCTTCCGGCGTTCGGTAGAACAACTCGTCGTTGTAGAAAGCGAGATTTCGCGAGACGAAATCGCGCTCAAAGCCCGGCGTGTCGTCGTGCTGGGCTCCGATCATCATGTCAGTCGCTTGACCCTCGTAGACAGTCTTCGCATCCGTCAGCGGAGTGCCACGCTGCCAGAGCTTAGCGACCCGGGGATAGCCGGACTCGGTCATCGATCCCGGCCCGAAGTCGGTTTGTACAAACAGACGGTCTGCGTCGATCCAGCTGACGCTCCCTTTGGCCTCGGGCAAAAAGAAGCCGCCCTCGACAAACGCTTTTTTCTCGACATCGAATTCGCGATAGACCTTGGCATCGGCTCCACCGCGCGAGAGGCTGATCATCGCTCGCTTGTAATCAGGACGCAGCAATTGCCCGCCGCCCCAAACCCAGTTTTCGTTTTCGACTTTCCCCAGTGCGTCGAGGTCGAGCAGAATCTCCCATTTCGGTTCCGCTTTGACGTACTCGTCCATCGTTGTCCGGCGCCAGAGACCGCGGGGGTTCTTTTTGTCGCGCCAGAAATTGTAGAGATAATCGCCCTGCTTGCTGACCATCGGGATGCGGGCATCCGAATCCAAAATCGCCAGAAGGTCGGACTTGAGCTTGCCGAAGCCAGGATCGCTCTCGAGCGCTGACTGCGAGACTTTGTTGCGAGCCCGCACCCAATCAAGAGCCTTTTCCCCGGTGACATCTTCCAGCCATTGCCACGGATCATCCTGAGGCGATGCGTCTTGTCCATAAGTGGTTGGAACAAACATCGCACCAGCCATAAGCACTCCCAGCAACCAAACACGAAAGCTGATTCTCATTGATCGATTCCTCTATTGAGACGACACCAGACCAACCGGCCTGCACTGTACGTTGTCTAAATTTGAGCGCAACAGCGAATTTGATGCAACCCGTGACTCCCTCGGAAATCACCGAAAGCTCCTTACTCCACTACCAGCACCGGCTTACCCAGCACGTCCATTCGCGGGGTGACTCCCAGCCCCGGCGTCAAAGGTGCGGCCAAGCGTCCATTCGCTTTTTGCGGGGCTCCCTCGGCAATACTGACCGTCACGTAGCTATTGAAATCGGTACTCGTGAACAGGAATTCCGGAGGTGTGCTGTGTGCCAGGTGCGAGATCGCTGCCGTGACGATATCGCCACCCCAAGTATCTTCGACCGTCATTGCGATCCCCAGTGAAACGCAAAGGTCGCGAGCCAATCGCAAGCGAGTCAGCCCACCAAACTTGGCGATCTTTAAATTCACGACATCCATCGCCAAGTCGGCTTTGCCGCGAACCAGCATCTCAATCCCGTCGACATTTTCGTCGAGGACAAACGGATGATCGGTCGCGCGGCGCACGGCGAGGCACTCCTCGTACGTCGCACAAGGCTGCTCGATATAAACATCGACATCCCGAACCGCTCGCACCACGCGAATTGCTTCGTGCTGAGTCCAGCCGGTATTCGCGTCGGCGATTAACTTGTCGCGCGGCTGGAGAATGCTTCGCACGGCTCGAATGCGTTCGATATCCGTATCAGGGTCACCACCTACTTTCAGCTGAAAGCGTTGATAACCCTCGGCCCGATAAGCCGCCACATTCGCCGCCATCGCTTCGGGATCCTGCTGGGAAATTGCCCGGTAAAGGTGAAAGGAGTCTCCATAGCGACCGCCGAGCAGTTCGCAGCAGGGCAGCCGCGAGTACTGACCAAGCAAGTCCCAGCAGGCCATGTCGAGCGGAGATTTGACATACGGATGCCCCTTGAGCAGCGTGTCCATCCGCCGATTGAGCTTGCTTGTCTCCAGCGGGTTCTCGCCGAGCAATTGAGGCGCCAATTCGCTCAGCCCAGCGCGAACCCCGGCGGCGTAAGAGGGAAGGTAGACGGGGCCCAGTGGACAGCACTCGCCCCAGCCGGTCAGGCCTTCATCCGTATCGATCGCGACCACGGTCGAGTCGAAGACGCTGACGCTTTTGCCGCCGCTCCATTTGTAGGTTTGTTCGTGCAGAGGCAGGTCGACCTGGTAGACGCGAATGCGAGAGATCTTCATAGGGTACTCAAAGGAGGAAACAAAAAGTGAATGCCAAAGCTTACTTCGGCTGCTTGTCCGCTTGGGCCTCGCGATTGCGCCGCTGGGCATCTGCGAGAATTGCCGCGTGGGCTTTTTCCAGTCGCTCGGGCCAGCGAAACGCGGGGGCCGAATTTGGATCATAACCATCAAGATGACCATTCAGTCGTGTGCTCGGTTTGGTGTAAACCAACTCCGTCTCACCAAAGACCTCCCGGCACAATTTCGCCAATTCGGGGTCGTAGGCGATGAGCTCCTCACGAGTATTTACATGATTGTGGTCGTGATCGCTCTCGCGGTTGTTGCTGAACCAAGACTGCACGCCCTCGGCGAAATACTCGCGCGAGTTTACGGAAGCGTAGAAGCCTTTCCATAATCCAGCCGACATCGCCGCTTCGTAAGCAGCCTCGAGACGCCGATCGAATTCGGCATCAACCCGTTTTATTCCCCGCAGATGGATATTGTGAGCGAACTCGTGAATCAGAATGCACTCGGTTGCATAGGGATCTCCCTTGTAACCCAAAAGATTCTCCTCAGCGCAGGAGCAGTGCGGGTCCCATTCCGAACCCCCCAGTCCCCGCGCGCGGGCATCCCAGTAATCACGCGCACTGACCCCCTTGCTCTCCTTCTCGTCATTCTTGGGATTGGCCATCCATTTCCACTCAGGCAAGTCAGTCGTGTACTCATTGTGGGCGATGATTGAGAGCCGCGATCCACTCTTGATCATCGCTTCGCGGATGTCCGGACGCTCGACCAGCATTCGGTCAACCAGCCAGGCAGCTTCGCGCAGGGCGTAATCATTGACTTGGGCCGAGGCGACGATCGGATAGCCACTGGCGCTGATGTACTTGGTATAAAACGGATCGAGTTTCAGGTCGGCTGGTGGAGCAGTCACTTCGTAGAGCAAAGGAGCGGAATTCGCCAAGGGGCCGGCCGTCCCATTGCGGGAGGCAGGTTCCTGCCAAGCCAAACAGCCGAGTGCGCCGCCGCATGGACTGCTGAATATGAACCAGCCGATAAGTGCCGCCAGATTAAATCGCTCGATTAACATATCGCTCCTTCCCTACTTTTTGCCGCAACCATCATAACCTTGACTTCGGGGAAGCGTGTCGGTGGCTCCCAAGGTGGTGTGCCTTTCCAAGATCTGAGCGAGCAAGGCGAATACTGCCCTGGAAGATTTATGGTCAAGCACTTCGATTTGGCTCTTTCTGGAAAGTGTCCGATGGCTCAGAATGAAACTTGGATCCAGTCAGCAGGATAACGATGGTCCACTGCTACGAGTTGGCTGGCGTTTGAAACGCATACTTATTAACTCCATTTGAGTCGTTGTGAGCGAAGAATTACCCGAACCAAGACCGCTCGAGCCGCCCGCTGCGGACCAGCAACGAGCTCCTGCTACCCCAGCATCGGTTGCAGCTGAACACTTCGAAAGTGACAGTTCTGTCGCAACTCCGGCAAAGTTAGAGGCCGAAGAGAGCCCTGCTGCGGAGGGGGCGGAGGGGACGAAGCCCGCCAAGCGTTACTTTCCGCTCGATCCCCGCTCGATTCGCGTCGAACAGCTCACGGGCTTGATTATCTTTCTCGTGCTAACGGTTGCCGCTCTGACAGGTCTAGCAATCAGCTACTTTTCCGGCGGTCAACCAAACTGGATCTGGTGGACGGTTGCCGGAGGACTTGTCGCTGGTTCCTTGGTACTGCTGGTGTTGGCTATCTACTGGCCGAAGCTGGAGCATCGCTACACCCGCTGGACTTGGGATGCGGATGGACTGGAGATTCATCGCGGAGTGTTTTGGCAACATCGAATTACCGTTCCGATTTCCCGCATCCAGCATGTCGATGTTTCTCAAGGTCCCGTGCAGCGACAGTTTGGTTTGGGAAAGGTCACTGTGCATACTGCCGGCACGCAGCACGCCGCGGTTGAATTGAGCGGAATCGCCTACGAGGCGGCTGTCTGGCTCCGCGAGCAGATTATCGCGGGACAGGGAGGCCAGGATGCTGTCTGACGAACCATCCGCGCCCGAAGTTCCAGCGAATCCTCCGACGGCTCAGCCAACTGCGACGGATCAGCCGCGCTGGCTGCATCCCACCTCCTTTATCTTCGATGTGCTCTCGCATGTTCGTTCATACGTGGTGCCTTTTCTCCTCGCTCTTTTCGGCGCGGCCCAAGATGATCTGTTTTGGCAGTACATGGCTCTGATTATCTTTATCAGCTCGCTGATTCAGACGCTTCTGCACTACATCACGATGCGATACCGGATCGCTGGTGCGGATTTGGTAATCAACTCGGGGCTGATTTTTCGCCGAGTCCGAACAATTCCAATTCGCAAGATCCAGAACCTCGACCTGATTCAAAATCCGCTGCATCGACTTTTCCGCGTTGCCGAGGTGCGAGTTGAAACGGCCAGCGGCGCAGAGGCGGACGCGATTCTGCGAGTCTTGAGTTTGCGCGACGTCGATCTGCTTCGAGCCGAGCTTTTCCCCGAGCGCGCAGCTTCATCCGTTCCGTCAGCAGTCGGCTCCGGCGAGCCTTCCTCGCTATCTGATCAGAGTGATGCGAGCACCGCCGAGGTATTGGGAACAGCTCCAGCCAAAGAAGCTGCCCGAGTTGAGGAATTGCTTCGCGTTCCCTTTCGCTGGCTTGCGGTCGCCGGACTTGTAAGCGACCGCGGACTTCTACTGGTCGGTGTCGCGATCGGGGCAATGTTCCAGTTCAATGATCGCTGGTACCGCGATGAAACGATTTGGCGAGCCGTCAAGCAATACGCCAACACCTGGACAACCGTCGTGATTGGCTTGGCCGTCGTTTGGCTGCTGCTCAAGCTCCTCAGCATCGGCTGGTTCACGCTCCGATTTTTTGACTATCGGCTTACCCGAATCGGAGATGACCTGCGTCTCTCTTCAGGACTGTTCACCAGGATCAGTGCGACCATTCCGCGGCAAAGAATCCAGTTCATCAGCATTCACCGGCCACTGATGTTTCGCTGGACCGGCTTCGCCACGATCAAACTGGAAACGGCTGGCGGCTGGAGTCAGGATGGTGAGGGTGGTACCACGGGGGCAACTCGTAGTTGGTTCGTCCCGGTCGTCCCTGCTTCTGAAGTTCCCCGCTTGCTTGGTGAACTCCGTCCGGGGCTCGATTGGAATGAGCAGGCACAAGCCTGGCAGCCAGTCTCACGCCGAGCCGGCGCGAGGCTGATGCGAATCGCGATCCTGACAGCTCTGTTGATGACCGCAGCAGCGGGAGTTTGGAGTTGGCCTTGGGGCTGTTTCTCCGCTTTGGTCTTTGTTCCCGCGATGATCTGCTGGGCGATCAAAAAGGGACGCTCCCACAGTTACACGCGAACTCCCTTTGGGTTGGCCTATCGCAGCGGACTGGTGACTAGGAAATTGAGTCTCACGTTTTACGAACGGATCCAAAGCGTCTCGTTGAATCAGACGCCCTTTGATCGCCGCTGGAAAATGGCCACGCTGACAGTCGATACGGCGGCCGCTGGGCCAGCCGAGCACCGCATCTCGGTCCCCTATCTGGAAGAGTCCTTCGCCAAGGAGGAGTTTGATCAACTGCGCCAGCTGATCGCGAGGGAAAATCCCGGAGCAAATCGGAGCAGCCAGGTCAGCCGCGCCCAATCGGTTTTGCCAGCCCAGCTTCCAGCAGTCGCTACGACATAGGTGACTCCCAGCGCGGCGCTCAGCGATCAGTTTGACTCCCGTCCTCTTCTTCCTCTTCCGCTGAGGGATCGATTGCCCAGCTGGGATAAGGGGCGTTTGCTCCTTTTTGGGCATGCCAGAGGATGCGGTTGAGAGTCTCCTCGGGACAGCGATCGATCTGGGCAAAGTTCAGCGTCGCCGAGACCTCAGCGTTTCTTCGCAGCAGCGGATCGCTGATCGCCTGCGGAGCCGCGTTCATCTGGTCCAGCGGAATCGTGACCGGTACGGCTTCGAAGGGAGTCAGATCGGCCGTGTCATGGAAGCAGTCGGCCATCGGGGCCGCGCTAGCGTCAAACAGATTCATCGGCTTCATCCCGAGGATCTGCTCCATCGTCCGGAGCACGCTGGTCGTGTTGTAGTTGGTGCTCACCAGAGAGCCTCGCTTGGCGAACGGGCTAATCACGTAGGCGGTCGTGCGATAGCCCGACACATGGTCCCAACCGGCCTGCGGGTCGTCCTCGATTCCAAAGATGGCCATCTCTGGCCAAAACTTGGAGTGACTCAAGGCTTCGACAATTCGCCCAAAGGCCAGATCGTTGTCAGCCATACAAGCAGCCGGCGTAGGACAGTTGGCCGACGTCCCGCTGGTGTGGTCGTTCGGCAGGCAGATGATGATCAGCTGCGGCAGCGTTCCCTTCTGCTCGAACTGTTTCAGCTCTTCAATGATGAAATCGGCGCGATACTGATCGGGGACGCTCATATCCCAGCCAACGTACTTTGTTGGCGAAAATTCCTTGAGCGACTCCACCCCGGCCTCAGACTCGAAAATCACGCTTTGCTCCAGTCCTTTCCAAGTTCGAAAGCAGGACAGGAAATCAGGAGCCCCTTTGCGATTGGGGTCGCTCCAGCGCACTCGCGGCACCATGAACTCACCATAATTCCGCAGCGAGACCTTGTGGGCAATCGCGTTATCCCAGAGGAACCCGCCCGGCGAGTAGGAGAGTGCATCGACTTCGTCATCACCCATCCCATCAGGATAACTACGCGGAAACCCGGCAAAACTCTTCTCGAGATAATCGGTGCTCGCCGCCGCCGTGCTCCACTGATGGCCATCAGCCGAGAGGATGCCGGAACAGTAGGTGTTATCGAGCAGCACAAATTCCTCGACCAGCTTGTGTTGGTTAGGCGTGACATCAGAACCAAAGATGCAGAGATCGGCTCGACCGCGACCGCGGGGCAGGGCACCAAAGACCTGATCGTATGTTCGGTTCTCTTTAATCACGTAAACGACATGCTTGATCAAGCTTGGCTCGCCAATCCGCTCGGGAATCGCTTTGGGCTTAGCGTCAGCGCGAGGAGGAAGCTGCGATTGCGCGACGGCTTCGTATCGCAGGTTGCGAGTCACCCGTTCGCTGAGCGCGGCTAACTGCTCGGCTGTCTCTGGCAAAGGAGCCAGCGTCAGACTGCCCGAGTAATGGTGCGAGTTAAAGCCTTCCGTTCCATTGCCTTGCTTCTTTGGCTTTAAGGGCAGGCCCTTGATGTTGGCGACGAGAAGTTGTTTCCGCGGCGCATCGACGACGACAGCGCCGGGAAACCAGCCGACCGGAATCAGCCCGAGCAATTTGCTCTCGCCACGCTCCTGGGGCTCGAACCCAAGAACAGCAATCGCGTTCTGAATACCGTTGGCGACGTAAAGACGCTCTCCATCAGGCGAGAAGGTAAGTGCATTCGGGGCGCAGTCCCAAAGCTCCGCTGGATTCCGCTTGACCCAGATATTTTCCAGAAGCTCCAGCGAATTCAGGTCGATGACGGAGAGGTTGTCCGCACTGGCATTGGCGCAGACGAGATAGCGTGCATCAGGCGAGACAGCCAGCGCGGAAGCATGGACACCACAAAGGATTTCTTTCTCAACAACGCCTTTCTCCAGATCAATTACCGATACGCTTCCTTCGTTGGCAATGAATCGCACGGGATCGACGCGGACCTTGGTGCCTCTCCCGGCCGGGCCCGTTAAGTCTCCCTCGCCTGGACGTCGGCCGCCCCAATTGCTGACCAGCGCCCGCTGACCGACTACTCGTACATCGTAAGGAGCGACGCCAACGTCGAATGAACGAAGCAATTTGCCGCTGGCCGTGTCAATCTCATGCAATCGATTGGAGAGATTGCCGCACACGTAGAGCCGTGACCCGTCGGCGCTGCAGGCCAGTCCACTGGGGATTTCCTCTTTGCGTCGCGGAGCACCGGCGGGTGGCAAAGCAAACGAATGCGACGGCTTTACTTCGCCAGTCTCCGAGACAGCAAAGACCTTGATCGATCCATTGACGTTGCTCAAATAAATCCGGCGACCATCGGGAGAATAGATTAGCCCGGTGTAACTGACTTGACCTTTGCGATCAGGTTGCAGCTCGTTCGGCGAAGGCTGTTCCGGTCTCGGCTCGTTTTGCTGCTCACTGGGCAAACCAACGCGTTGCAGGATTTCGCCACTGGCTGGATCGAGAACCAGCAGCTCGCTCGTCTTGCCCGCAGTGATGAATCGCGAACCATCCGGCGAGAGTGCCAACGCCTGCGGCCGCAGCCCCGGCAAATCGATCTGCTTGCCCAAGGGGGTCAGCAGCTGATTCACTGGAGTGACAATCACATCCTCGCGCCAGCGACCCACCAGCAGCGGTTGGTCTTGCTGAGTCTGATCGACAGATTGGCCGAAAAGCAGGGCGGGGCAGGAGGCAATTAACCAAGCTGCAAAAAGCGGAATTCGAGATCTCATGGGAGTGTTACCGACGGATTGCAACGTTGCGATTTTAGGAACGACTCGTTTT
>JBJTQD010000505.1:0-10244 GCA_046075445.1 Planctomycetota bacterium | reverse complement strand
GATGTGCATGTCGTCAAATTCTAACGGCGAAAAAGCTTGTGGGCAGGTACGCTTTCGCGGTTTTCATGGGGCCTCGCAGCACTGATCTGGCTTGAATCGCTTGAATTCCTTTTTCAGCCATCGCTTCTAGGATTGTGGCTGCGTACAATCGTCCAGTCGTAAAGCATTTCCGAAAGGTTCCGCTCTAAACACCAGTCCCTGCCCTCAGGGTGTCTCGGATTGGGGACCACCGGTTTGCCAGCCTTACGCAATCTCTGCTTCTGCCTCTCGCCTGTCCAATCTGCTTCCGCCCCTAATCAGACAAGTCGCTCGCGAAACCACACTTTTCGGCTGACCATAACCCGTCGTTTTTGATTCGGATGACCAGCCGAAATCTCTGGACTGCATGGGATTGAGTTTAACTCATTCCGGCATTGTCGAACTCCTTTGTCTGGGTGTAATCGTCTCCAACTCGTTGCCGATGACGATTTCGATCTGGTAAATTGGAACCCTTTGAAGCGAATTCCCGAGTGCACGGAACCCTCGCGGATTTTTCTAGCAGGCCGATCAAGAAGCGATAGCGGATGCAAATCAATCAACCAAAGCGGATTGGAATCTGGCTACTGGCGGTAGTGCTTTGGATAGGCGCCGGTGTTGGGTTTAGCAGGCCGATCCAAGCCGACGAGCCGGCCGAGGAGTTTCTCCAAGCGCTGCTCGAACAACAGTTCTACGATCTGGCGTTTTCCTATCTCGACCAGATGGAAAACTCTCAATTACCCTCCGACGAATTTCGCTCTTTGATTCCGCTCTATCGCGCCGAGGCATTGATTCAGAGCACCGCCCAATCGCGCGATTTGAAGTTTTGGGAAGAACAGCTGGGCAAAGCCGAGACGCTGTTGAGCAAGTTCGCCTCCGAGACGAGAAACGCAACCTCGGCGGCAAAGGCCCAGCAGACGCTCGCGAACCTTCGCTTTCGACAAGCCCGCGTTTATATCAAACGCGGTGAACAAGACCGTTTGACTGCCGATGAGAAGCAGCAGGCGATGACGCGGGCCCGCGAATTGCTGACTGAAAGTCTAAAAAGTTTTGAGCAAGCTCGCGAGGGAATGCGAGTGCAGATTGAGCAGCTGACGGCTCGAGCCAAGGACCGACCAGAGTTGGCTGACCAACTGGAGCCGCTGCGGAGCAGCTTTACGCAATTGCGACTGCGGCTGCCGATGGCACAGGAGCTTCTAGCGGAGACTTATCCGGCTGACTCGGCTGAATATAAGCAGAACATGGAGGCGGCGGGAAAAGAGTTCGAAGAGCTTTGGGATAAATACAGTCGTTACGCAGCAGGTCTGGAGGCTTGTCTCAGTGCGGCTCGCTGCAAGTCTCGCATCGGAAAAATAGACGACGCATTGCTGCTACTGGAAGAGGTGCTGAATCAATCCGATTCACCGGCGTTCCGCAAGATCAAACGAGCTGCGGCGCTGATTGCCGTCGACTGCTGGCGAAAACGACAGCCCTATCCTTTCCAGGAAGCGATCACTCGACTTGAGCCGATGGTGGGCTCGTTGACCCGCGAGGAGCAACGACAGGAAGAGTGGCTGTTATTGCAATTCGCCTTGGCCGAGGCCTATCAGGCTCAAGCCAAAGACATGCAAGCCAATAATCGAAGCACCGGCGATGTGAATCGTGTAAAGCGATCGGCCGCTACTTTGTTAAAGGTCGTCTCGCGGAACCCCTCGCCCGTCATGGATGAGGCTCGGAAGTTGCTCGGAGATTCCAGCCTGGATGTTCCCGATACGGAGCCGGAGCAGCCTGTTAGCGATGCACCGCCCGTTTCGCTCGCCGACGCGCTGGCTAAGGCGATGGATGTCTCGGCAGACGTCGAGACGGCTTATCAGGAAGTCGCCGAAATCGAACGTCGGATAAACGTGGCTGCTGATTCAGACAAGCTCTCACTCGAACAAGAGTTAAAACAAAAACGCAAATCGCTCGACGAGCAAGCGACCCGTTTAAGGTCGACGCTCAAGGCAGGAATGGACCTCGCGCCAGCGGACGCGGATTTGGAACAATTGAATCACATCAGGTACCTCGAGGCATACGCCAATTTCTCGACTGACCGGTTGATGGAGTCGGCACTGATTGGCGAGTTCTTGCTCGAAAAGTACCCGAATGTCGAGTGGACTCGGCAAGCTAATGGCTTGGCCGTCAATGCTTACGCTCGGATGTTCAATTCCCCCAGCGAAAAGATGAAGGAATACGCCAAGGGGCGTTTGAAGGAATTGGCTGATCGCTTGATCTCTCGCTGGCCCGGTTCGCAAGAAGCAAATAGTTCGGCCGCGATGATGACGCGTTTGGCACTGGCTGACAAAAACCTGCCGGTTGCGGAGGAGTATTTCAAGGCGATCGGTGGCGACGCGCCCTCGCGACCTGCTCTTAGCCTGCTGATCGGACAAAAGAAGTGGGAGCAGTACCGCGCGGAGAAGGCGGCACTCTCGCCGGAAGAACTCGTCGCGAAGAAGGCTGAACTCGAACAGAAACTTCAAGGGGCTCGGGAGTCGCTCGGCGAAGGCGTGAATGCAACGCTTCCAGAGGAGGTGACGATCGATGCTGCCGTCAGTAGCCTGCTCTTAGTCAACGCTCTGCTCGAATCGGGCGATGTGACAGCCGCTGTTGAGCAACTGGAAAACGCTCGCATCGCGCCGCTGGATCTAATCAAACAGCAGAATCCGGTCATCAATAATTCGAAACGCGGACCAGCATTTGTCAGCGAAACGTATCGAACGGCGATCAATGTTTACTTGGCCTCGCTGAAGACTGGAAACGACAGCGCGGCTTGGATTACCAAAGCCCAAAATGTCCTCGCGGCGTTGAAGCAGAACCTCGACTCGCGCCAAGGGATTAACGCGGCCGAAGAGATGACCGCAATTTATGGTCTGATCGCCGCGGAACTGCGGGGGCAGTTCGAGTCACTGACTGAACCCGCTCAGCGGATGAACCTCGCGAAAAACCTCTTGATGTTTCTCGATCCGCTGAAGAATTCGGCTGGCGATGCCAAGACAAAGATGTGGGTCGGCGCGACACTTGTCGACACGGCCAAGGCTCTGCAAGCCGGTGGACCCGAGGGGCAGGCATTGGCTCGTGAACTTTTCACCAGTGCGATTGAATCGCTCGATGCGGCCAAGAGCATGGGCTTTGAGAAAGACCCCAAGGGTGAAGCTCGGCTGCTGGAAGTCGGTAGGCTGAAGGCGACTGCGCTGGCTGGAAGTGGAAAGTTTGAGGATGCGATCAAGCAGTACGCCGCGATTCTCGAGCCGCGGCCCGGTGTCCTGCCGATTCAAATCGATGCGGCTGATACGCTGCAGGCGTGGGCCAAGGCGACAAACTCAGCCAAGACCTACGAAATGGCTGTGATGGGAACCGAGCGTCGTACGGACCCCAAGACCAAGCGGGCTCAAAACGTGATTTGGGGCTGGAGGCAATTGGTGCTTGCGACCCGAAATAGCGATGAATACAAGCTGGACTTTTACGCGGCCCTTTACCGGATGAGCGAAGCTCGAATGGAGTATGGGCAACTACAGAAAAGCAAAACCTCCTTTGAGACTGCTTTGAAGGAGATCGAGAGTGCCCGGACCCGCGACCCGCAAATGGGTGGAGCGGACTGGAAGGCAAAGTTTGACGAGTTGGAAAAGAAACTGAAAGGCTTGGCAGGAAACTGATGAACAAGCAACTGAATATCAACTGGAACGGAATGCTGCGGCAGCAAGTCTTTGGGCTGTTGGCTTGCGCGGTTCTAGGTGGCTGGGCAATGCCCTTGCTGGCACAGGACAGCGTCTTTTTGTTTTCCGGTTCCCCCGTGCGAGGCGTGATTTCCGACTCGACGAAAACCAGCCTGATTGTTGAGACCAAAGACGGACGGTCTGAAGTGCCAATTCAGAGCATTCGTTCGATTTCTTTTGGCGACGAGCCACCGGGGTACGAAAAAGCCCAACGCGCTTTCGATCGCCAGAAGTATGACGAAGGGTTGGCTGAACTGGTGAAGGTCGAGGAAGGCAAGAACGATGGCATGGTCTATCGGGAGATTGAGTACCTCAAAGCGCTCGGAAGCGCGCGGTCGGCACTGACGGGTGGAAGTGTTGACGCCAAGACGGCCGGCAGTTTGGTCGGCGGCTTTCTGAAAAAGTACCCCGAGACTTGGCATTTCTTCGAGATGACGGAGTTGCTCGGCGAACTGCTGGTGGCAATTGGGCGCAGTGATTTGGCCGATGCCGAGTACGCCAAGCTTGCAGAGAGTCCGCTGCCGAATTTTCAGCTGCGAGGAAATTTCCAGCGAGCTCAAGCCCAGTTGTTGGCTGGCGATGGCAATGCGGCGGAGAAGAGTTTTGACGCAGTGATCGCTTCCGGCCTGAACGATGAGGCGGCCGCGAAGACGAAAGCTCTGGCGAGTTGCTTGCGAGCCAAAGCGTTGCTCCTTCAGGGGAAACGGGAAGATGCTCAGGTTCTGGTGATGAAGCTGATCAAAAACGAGGATCCCAAGCAAACTGAATTGTTCGCTAACGCTTACAACATTTTGGGGCTGTGCCATCAACAGGCGGGGGAGGATTTGCAAGCCGTTCTTGCGTTTTTGCACACTGACTTATTGTTTTCCAACCAAGCGGCTGCCCACGCGGAGGCACTCTATTACTTGTCGCAGTTGTGGCCCAAGTTGGATAAGAACGACCGAGCTCTCGAGGCGCGCACGACCCTGAAGTCGCTTTATCGCAACAGTGTTTGGGCAGGCAAATTGGACCGATAGTCGATGGTGGCTGGGCGACCGACGGCGGCTGACTACAATCAGGCTTCCGGCGAGCGCCACAATGTTGAAGGCCGATGGCCCGCTCTGGTAGAAAATTGAAAACAAACTGAAATCGAACTGGCGTCCAGTGGGCGTAAATTTAATCGACACGATTGGAGAAAAGGGAATGTGTTCGCGAGTTTCTCGATTGAGTTTTAGGGTTATCGATGCCCGCTGCCTACGCTGGTTTTCGCTCGCCCTCGCCTCGCTGCTGATCGCCTCGGTTGCCGGAGAGCCGACAAGCTACGCCCGAAGTCCAGTTGCTTCGATCGCCGTTGAGGTACAAGAGGCGGGTGGCGAGGCGGCTCCTGCTGCGCAAGACCCCGCTCCGGACGCTGGGGCCCCCGCCGATGCGGCTCCTGCAGCGGAAAATGCTCCCCAGAGTGGCGAGAAGAAAGAAGAAAAAGGCGAGATGCTTCTGGTTTGGCTGGTGAAGGCGCTCGGCTGGGAATACGTCATCGTCTTCCTAGCCCTCTCCTTCATCTTTGTGGCGCTCTGCATCATGAACATGCTCTCCGCTCGCCGCGACCAAGTCTGCCCGCAGCACCTGATCGATGGATTCGAAGCTTTGCTCGACGAAAAGAAGTACCAGGAAGCCTACGAACTTTCAAAAGCAGATGATTCGTTCCTCGGTAATGTCCTCTCCAGCGGGTTGGCCCGATTGGCAAACGGTTACGACCACGCGGTCGCCGCCATGCAGGAAGTTGGCGAAGACGAGAGCATGAAGCTTCAGCACCGCCTCAGCTACATCGGCTTGATTGGCAATATCGCGCCGATGGTTGGCTTGTTCGGTACGGTCGACGGGATGATTCGCGCGTTTTTCGCAATCGCCACCGGTGGCGGATCGCCCGACCCTCAAAAACTGGCTGATGGTATTTCCAAAGCACTTCTCACGACCCTGGTTGGACTGGCGATCGCTATCCCGGCAATCGCCATTTACAACATTCTCCGCAACCGGTTGGAACGACTCGAACTCGAGGTCGGGATCGCCAGCGGCAATTTGATGGGCCGGTTCGAAAAGGTCGGACAGAAGAAAGAGGGAGCCTAATGGCTTGAGCGAGGAGACTCGCTCAAGAGGTGCTCTCTGGCCTGCTTTGGCCAGTCGGATTCAATCGGTTCGGTTCTGTTTGTGTTTGGTCAGGTGTCCGCAAGATGAAATTCAAAAAATCTAATTCGGAACTGCTCGAGCCGGATCTGACGCCGATGATTGACATGACGTTCAATCTGATCGCCTTCTTTATGTTTACAATCAATTTTGCGGATGCCGAGCGAGTTGAGCAGATCATGTTGCCTAAGAGCAGCCTCGCCAAGCCACCCGAGGGGATTGCTGAATACCAGGTGATCCTCAACCTCGATCAAGATGGCAGCGTTTGGCTAGATGGACAGAGAATCGAGAAGATTGAGCTGATCAATCCGCTGCTCGTTCGCGAAGTCCGAGCCGCAGAGCGCGAAGGAATCGCACCCTCGAGGATTTCAGTTATCGTCCGCGCCCACGAGGATACCCAGTCCGGTAAAGTTCAAAAGCTGATACAGCAGTGCCAGCAGAACGAATTGGAGAAATTCCTGCTCCGCGTCAAGGAGGATCGTTGATCAACTCAACGAGAACACGATGAAACTGGGACGCCGGCGCAAAAGCGAAGACCTGAAGATCAACATGACGGCGATGATCGATATCGTCTTTCAGTTGCTGATTTTCTTTATTCTCACTTTTAAAGTCGCTGCTCTTGAAGGCGACTTCGAAGTCAAAATGCCACTGGCGAGCACTAACCCGTCGAGCATGGACGAGGTTCTGCCCACCGTGATTCACGTGGGGCTGACCGCGGGCGTCAATCGAGACATCGCCAGCATCGAGATCGATGACGGAACTCAGGCCCTGACCTTTACGCAGTCCGACATGTTTCAGCAGTTGACTGGCTTTGTCGAGAGCGTCGTTGCCCGCGAAGGCGACCCCTCGATGGCTTCGGAAGTCGAGGTCGAATTTGATATCGCTGATGAGTTGCGATATCGCTTCACAGTAAAGGCGATCGAAGCCGTCTCTGGCCGTGTCCTCCCCGACGGCACGGTCAAGAAACTGGTGAACAAGATCAAGTTCACCCAACCGCAAGAGTGACCGGGCGAAGAATGCGGAATGGGGCTGGCACGAGGACCCGGCTGACGAGGAGATGGTTTTGGTGAAGCACGAGAGTTGGCATCGGAAGTGAGGCGGACCACCAGTGCACGGCTCTTCGGCCCGACAGGGCGCTTTATCGTAGCGTAGGGTAAGCGAGGCTCTGCGAGCGCAACCCTACGGAACGACCACCCCCAATTTCCTTTTTAACGCCGCCGCAGGCGGCGGTCCCCACGCGGTGCGTGTTTTCGCCTCAGCGTCGATCCGCCCCGCGGCACGGGCGGTTCGACGCTGATGCCTAATCAGACGCAAAGAGGAGACCGAAGGTCCTTCTATCGGCGAGGTCGGGAGACCTGCGCCGAGCGCGCTTTTTCTTAGCTGCCCAACCGGGGGCTCGCGCGAGGACTCGCTGACGGAGAATGCAGGGCACCGCCCCCAGTTGGCAACTCGCTAACCTGTCCCCTGAGGGGCGGTTTTGGTATAGTTACGTGCTCTTAGGAATTCATATGACGCTGCTTCTCCAATTCACCGACGAACTCCCGACGACCCGGCATCTACCTGCCGCCGGTTGCACTGCGCAGGTATTACTCGCCGCGACACGGGAAATTTCGTATCTGGACGACAGCTCCGCACGGATCGCGAGACGCTTGGGCGAATCTTAGCTAGGTAGCGACTCATTCCTGATCGCCCCCTGCGCCGCTCTGCTTCAACGACGAGTGCGCGTTCCCTGAGTCTCCAGTCCCCTCCGCTCTTTTTTCGCAGCCAACTCCCATGAAAGATAAACTCGAAGAGAAACTGAAACGCTTTGAATTCCTCGAACAGCAACTGGTCGATCCGGCTGTACTTGCAGACTCTCAAAAAATTACCGCCGTCGCCCGGGAACGAGGTGCGATTGCCAAAGCTGCTGGTAAATACAAACGCTTCAAAGAACTGATTCAGGATATCCAAGACGTCCGGGCGATGCAGACCAGCAGCGACGCGGACGAGCGGGAAATGGCCAACGAGGAGCTGCCGAAACTAATCGAGCAGCGCGAGCAACTCTGGAACGAAATCCTTGATGAAGAAGTCGGCGGCGAGGACGCCAATCGCGACCGCTGTGTGATGGAAATCCGAGCGGGTACTGGCGGCGAAGAAGCGGCTTTGTTTGCCCGCGACCTGTTTGAAATGTACCAGCGACATTGCGAGCGAAAAGGCTGGAAGTTCTCGCCGATCGACCTCAGCCCAAGCGACATGGGCGGGTTCAAGGAAGCGACCGCCTCAATTGAAGGCGAAGGTTGCTTCCGTGAGTTGCAATACGAGAGCGGTGGCCATCGCGTACAGCGCGTCCCTGATACGGAAGCCAAAGGACGGATTCACACCTCGGCCGCGACAGTGGCCGTGCTTCCCGAACCTGAAGATGTCGAAGTCGAACTCAACCCGCAAGATTACGAGGTCGAGCGTTACGTCTCCAGCAGCGGTGCTGGTTGGCAGCACGTAAACAAGACAGCTTCAGCGATCCGTATCGTGCACAATCCGACCGGAATCGTCGTGAAGTGTATCGACGAGCGCAGCCAGCATAAAAACTTGGCGAAAGCCTTGCGCGTGCTCAAGTCCCGCGTCTACGACTACTACCACCAGAAAGAAGCTCAGCAACGCGCTCAGGAACGCAAAAGCCTCGTCGGCTCTGGCGACCGCAGTCAGCGTATTCGCACCTATAACTTTCCTGAAAATCGAGTGACTGACCACCGCATCAACTTCACCATCTACCAACTCGATCAAGTCGTAGCTGGAGACATCAGTACACTGACAGCCGCCCTCCTCGACCACGATCGGCAAACCTTGCGAGACTCGATGG
Source organism: Planctomycetota bacterium (assembly GCA_046075445.1). Classification (GTDB taxonomy): domain Bacteria; phylum Planctomycetota; class Planctomycetia; order Pirellulales; family Pirellulaceae; genus BJ22. Next base: position 1,502 of record JBJTQD010000505.1, on the reverse strand, counting down.
GAGCACTCGACTAATCGTTTTCCGTCTCGATGGACGCCGCAAACTGACGTCGAATAATTTGCTTTACCCCAATCAGGACCTGTTGATGAGTCAGACCAGCGAACAGCCTTGGACTATCCAGCGACTGCTCGTCTGGACTACAGACTTCTTCAAGCAGAAGAATCGAGATTCGCCGCGTTTAGCCGCGGAGGTTCTGCTGGCCGAGGCACTGGGATGTCGCCGGATCGAGCTTTACACGCGGTACGAAGAGGTCCCGACCGAGCCCAATCTGAGTAAATTTCGCGATTGGGTCAAACGCCATGCGGCGGGTGAGCCGGTTGCTTACCTGGTTGGGGTACGCGACTTCTACTCGCTACCCTTTCGCGTGAACTCGAGCGTCTTGATCCCTCGGCCCGAGACGGAATTGTTGGTTGTCGAGACGCTGGACGCGCTCAAGCAGTTAGAGGGGAAGTCGCCGCTGGTGGTCGATGTGGGAACTGGCAGCGGCTGCGTTGCGATTGCCATCGCCACTCAAGCCGCCAAGGTCCGGCTTTATGCATTGGATATTTCTCCCGAGGCCCTCGCGGTCGCTGAAGAAAATGCGACCCTCAATCGCGTTTCCGATCGAATCACGTTCCTGCAGTCCGACCTGCTGGCGGCTTTGCCAGCCGATCTCAAGCCTAACGTGATTGTCAGTAACCCGCCCTACATTGGCCGATCCGAAGTCGGCACGTTGTCCGAGACGGTGCGGAAGTATGAGCCGGAGATTGCACTCTGGGGAGGCGAAGTCGGCGACGAGTTGCCAGGGCGGTTAATTGAGCAGGCGGCGAAACGTCTCGCGCCGGGCGGCTATCTGATTTTTGAGCTCAGTCCCATGATTGCGGCTCGTTGCCGGGAACGGGTTGAAGCGACTGGGGCTTTCGCCAGTTGTCAGGTGAAGAAGGACCTCGCACGGCTGGACCGCGCGATTGTCGCTCGCAAGAAAAGTTAAAGTCTGCCGGTTGTAGCGGCGAAGAGCGAAAAAGCGGCCGGCTTCTCAGGCCTCAAGCATCAGTCTACAGCCCACCGAGCATCGAGCCGAAGGAATACTTAAGAGACGGACCGTTTGGGCCGCTGATTCCTTACTGGCAAGTTGATCGATGGCCAAAAAAAAGCCGCTGACCAAATTACAACAACACGCTGCCCGCGGCAGTTCGAGTGCTCCTCGCGTGACGGCCGGCGTAACGCATTGGTTTGAATCCTATCAGGGTTACCTCCGCAGCGAGTGTCACCTTTCGGAGAACACCGTCGCAGCCTACGGCCGCGACATGCAGCACTTCGATCAGTGGCTGACGGGGCGCTCAATTCCGTCATTAAAGATCTCAGAACTCTCGGATTACGTTGCTTGGTTAGCCAAACTAAAACTGGCACCCGCCTCGATCGCTCGGCACATTGTCGCGTTGAGGATGTTTTTCAAGTACCTCCAACTGGAAGGGGTGCTGACCGAGAACAAAGCGGAATTGCTCGGGAGCCAAAAGCTCTGG
>JBJTQD010000504.1:0-3482 GCA_046075445.1 Planctomycetota bacterium | reverse complement strand
GCCGCGGCAACCGGGGTAAAGGCAGGCATTAATTTAAAAAAGTCGAACCGAACGTCGCCTTCAAAGACAGCGTGGGAAGAATTAATAGTTCACTGGGGGGCACGGCCGCTGCGGAGATCCGTTGCGAGTTCGTTCTGTTGGTTGGAGCAGCATTTTCCCCGCGTTAATCCAATTTTTCTTGCAGCCTCAACCTCTGAACCAAAACCGCTACCCGCCAACTCTCGCGCGTTGATTATCATAGGGTGAGTCATCGATAGACCGGATGGAAGGTTTTTCCAACCACCGGACCTAAGCCCACTTCTTCTTCGTCTTGCAAGTGCAGGTAATTTCCATGTCAGCTTCTCTGAGAAAGAGTCTTTTGCAGTTCGTGTGCGCGCCCGTATGGATGGCATTACAGATTGGGCTCGCTCCTTCCGCTTGCCTATTAGGACAAGAGAACGCAGCCGAGCCGACCGACTCCCCAGCCGTCTACATCACGGACAATCGTACCGACGGGCGTTTGGAATTGGCTCAACTAGTCGAACGGCTTAAATCAGCTGACGTCATTTTTCTGGGCGAGAAACACGACAACGATGCAGGGCATCAGTTTCAACTCGAAGTGATCCAAGCGTTGCATGCCGCCGGCTGTGACTTGGCAATCGGAATGGAGCAATTCGAACGGGATGTCCAAGGCGCAGTCGACGACTACCTCGCTGGAAAGATTTCCGAGGAAGAATTTCTCGCTGTCTCAAGACCTTGGAAAAACTATCCCGAACACTACCGGGCGATCGTCGAGTTCGCGAAGGCCAATCGGCTGCCGATTTTAGCGGGGAACCTACCGAGGAAGTTGGCGACTGCTGTTTCCGAGGGTAAGACTTTAGAGCCGCACCAAATGGCATTTTCTGCCCGCAGTACTTCGGCTCCCAAAGACCGCTACTGGGATAACTTCGTGCGGACCATGCAGGGTCACATGGGCGCAGATGGCAATGAGATGATGATCAAATTTTATGCCTCGCAGTGTGCCAAGGATGACGCGATGGCAGAGGCGATCACCGATCACCTCGTCACCAATCGACACCGCCCTCGCAAAGTAGTCCAACTCTGCGGACACTTTCACTCCGACTACGGTCTTGGAACGGTTGCTCGCGTCCAATCACGGTTACCGCTAGTAAGTTCGGTCGTCGTAACGATGGAGATGATCCCCGAAGCCGGTACAAAGCCGGCTGACAAAGAATGGGACCGAGCCAATTTCACTCTCTGGACCATCCCCAACAAAGCCAAACCAGAGTAGGCGATTGCGACTTTGCTCGAAGCATTTGCCCTCGCAATCTCAATAATTTGAATTGGGGCTTTTCAAACTCACACCAAAATACGGATATTTTAGCGAAACTTCCGGCCTGCCCGTTTTTTCGGGATCTTGAAGCAAATGCGATCGGAAACTGAGAACTGAGGGCAGGATTGATTCAGCGAAACACTGAGAGTGAGAACTTATGAAGCCAGACAAGATTTCGTTACTTCTGCCGGTCTTGCTGATCGCGGTTGGTGTTGGCTGGTTGCTTACAAGCTTGGGCGTCGCCCCCGGAATCGACTGGATCTGGACTCTGGGCTTGGCCGCAGTTGGAATCTTGACTCTGGCGGTTGGGGGAATTGATAAGTTCACAGTCGTCGTCGGACCGTTTTTTATCCTCGCTAGTTGCCTCTCATTGCTCAGACAAACTGAGCGTCTCCCCCTGAACGTCGAAGTGCCGATTCTCGTAATCGCCGCAGGGGTTCTGCTGCTTGCCGCGCGTTCACCAGCAATCCCCCACGCGAAGTGGCTGGTCGAAAGTCCACGCGAACAGGGTGAGCGATAAGACTTTTTTGGGAGGTTCGACGCTGCGAGGACCGAGTCAGGCGGGATCTTTTTGGAGCGGCTCTAACTAAGATCGTCGTGCCCGCAAAGTATCGCGCAACGTAGACGCCTAAAATTATCCGAGTAGCAACACACGCTCGTTTACTTCAGGCTCAATGCAGGCTTTGAAGAGCTTTTGCTTTGGGCTTCGATCAAGCGGAGCAATTCCATAGCGTGAGGCCGCAAGTCAGGCTCGCCCTGTCCATGCAGTCGACGAGCGACCAAGTTGACGCTCTCGGATGGAAAGTCTTCATCGTCGAGGCGATGAACGTGTTTCCAAATCTTTTTCTCCTCGGTCGAACTTAAATCGACGAGGTGATTGGTGAGAGCTTGCTCGGTCACAATTCCGACGCCCACCCCGGCCATCCCAAATCGGAGGATAACCTCCCAGCCATCAACTTCGACCACGGCATCCGGCATTCGACCGACCGCCCTTTGGTAGTATTCCTCCAAAAACCTGCGTTCAGCTGAACCAGACTCCGGAAGAATCAGCGGGAAGCGCTCTAAATCGGCTCCTCGCAATGGTCGTCTTACTGGTAGCTTTTCCCAGCGGCTTTTCCACTCGGCAAAATAGGCTGGCTTGGAGATTGCCAGGAACCGGTCGCGATAGAGCTCTTGCACGTAGAGTTCCACGCGAGCAACCTCGAAGATCTTCGCTGGATCATCGCTGACAATCGCGAAGTCAAATTCCCCGGCAGCAACACCCGTGATTCGCGCTTCGCTTGCGGGAGCCGCCAAGCGGACTCGATGCTGAGGATTCTCGCGAAGGTACTCCTCAACAGCCCGGCCAACCATGCCGACTGCGTTGAGATGGTCGCAAGCGATTGATAGTGTCAGCGGTGACTTGCTCGTGTCGGCAATGAACCGCTCCGCTTGCTCGAACCGTCGCACCAAGTCAGAGACCACACCGCGGACACGTTGTCCTTCGGCGGTGACCAACCATTTTTTCCCTTTGAGGAGTAACCAAGGTTGCCCCCCATGCCGCGAAGTCAATTCGCGAAGGGCGGAGATCCGACGAGACATACTCGGCTGGGAAATTCCCAAAACGCGCCCTGCGGTCGCCGCATCCCCGTCATGGTCGGCGATGAGCACGAAAGTCTGCATCAGCACGAGTGGAATGTGTGAGACGCCTAATGAGGCGGATTCTGATTCAATATTTGATTTGGCCATTCGGCTTGTATCTCGCTGCGTCGTGGGGCAGCATACTAAAAAAACATCATTTTTTGGAAAACCTGCTTACCGCGGATGGTCCAATTCGAAGAATTCGACGTTTTTACAAGCGGTTAGAAAAGAGGAGGTCCCCAAAATTTATCGCCAAGTTGGCGCCTTTCGGTCCAAGTTTAATTGGGAAACCGAATTAATTCTCAACTGCCATAGGCTGAACTTTCCAGAAATAGCATTTATCAGAACAGTTGTTTAGCAAAATCTGCCCCCTAAAGGCACTTGCTGGCATCGCCTACGCAAGGAAAAAGGAGTTTAAATCCCGGTGTCGCGGCCTGTTAAGCGGACACAACACGACTGAGACATAGATAGCCCAGCCCCCCCCCTGAAGACAGTTCACCCAGCAGGGAGACTTACCCGGTTAGCTGGCCTCAAGCACAGAGCGGCCGAG
>JBJTQD010000503.1:0-3656 GCA_046075445.1 Planctomycetota bacterium | reverse complement strand
GCTCGCTTTGGTAGCCCTGCCGCAGTTGGCGAGCCTGTTTGGGCTGCCGCTCTGGGCTCAGGGTCCAGACTTTAATCGCGAAGTGTTGCCGATCCTTTCCAATCATTGTTTTGCTTGTCATGGTCCAGATGCAGAGGCCCGCCAAGCCGACTTGCGGCTCGACGAAATTCCCGCGCTCTTGGCCTCAGGTGGTGAGACTATCATCGCGGGTAAAAGCGATCAGAGTGAGCTGATTCGGCGGCTTCTCACCAGTGACGAAGACGAGCTAATGCCGCCGCCCGAACACAAGCGACCGCTCTCTCCCCAGCAGATTGCGACGCTTCGCAGTTGGATCGATGCCGGCGCGCGGACCGCTCCCCACTGGGCCTTTGTCGCTCCGGTACGACCTGCTGTTCCCCAAGTTTCGCAGCCGGATTGGGTTCGCAATCCGATCGATGCCTTCGTTCTCAAACGCCTGGAGAAAGAGGGACTCGCGCCATCGCCCGCCGCCGATCGCGAGACGCTGCTGCGACGCCTCTCGCTCGACCTGATCGGCTTGCCGCCAACCCCAGCGGAACTCGAAGCGTTTCTCGGCGACTCCTCGCCGGATGCCTACCAGCGGCAGGTCGAGAGGCTGCTGGCCAATCCGCACTACGGCGAACGGATGGCCCTTCCATGGCTTGAAGCCGCCCGCTACGCCGACAGCAACGGCTTTCAGCAGGACGGCGATACGCATCAGTACAGCTGGCGAGATTGGGTCGTCAAAGCCATCAACGCCAACATGCCATTCGATCAATTCACAATTGAACAATTGGCCGGTGACCTCCTCCCCGAACCGAGTCATGAACAGCAAATCGCCAGCGGCTTTAATCGATGCCACTTACTCAACGGCGAAGGGGGAGCGATTGCCGAAGAGCAGCGCAATGTGATCGTCTTTGATCGTGTCGATGTGACGGCAACCAATTGGCTTGGGCTGACAATGGCCTGCGCGCAGTGTCACGACCACAAGTACGACCCGCTGACGATGCGCGATTACTACAGCTTCTTCGCCTTTTTCAACAACGTTCCGGAAAGTGGCGTGCCACCCGGAGGCAATCAGTACCGCATCGCCGATCCGTTTATCTACACCGGCTCGCCGGAGCAGCGCGCTCGATTGGAAGAACTGGAGACTCGCGCCAAGCAACTGCGGCAAGAGTACGAACGGCTGGAGCCTTCGGAGGAGACGGCTGCCGCTTACACTCGCTGGCTCGAGGAAGTCGCAAAGATCGAGCTTCCGGCTCCTGCAGAGAAAGGGACGACCGAGCAGGCGGCTCCGGCTGAGACGCAATCCCCGCCGCAGATCCCCGCAGAGATCGTCGATCTCTCCAAACTCCCGGCCGACCAGCGAAATGACGAGCAAAAGACCAAGCTGCGGCGATACTTTCTCGACAACACAGCGCCCGAACCGCTGCTGACGGTGCGGCGAGATCTGATTTCCGCCGACCGCGAGCGCGACGCGTTTCGCGAAACGCTCGCCAAGGTCATGGTGATGTCCGATGCTCGTCCGCGCGAGACTCGGATCCTGCAGCGAGGCAACTATGAAATGCCGGGCGACCCGGTCTCCGCGAACACCCCAGCGGTTCTCCCACCTCTGCCCGAGGACTCTCCCCACAATCGTTTGGGACTCGCCCGCTGGTTGGTCTCGCCAGAGAATCCGCTCGTCGCTCGCGTCCAAGTCAATCGCTTCTGGCAACACTACTGGGGCCAGGGATTGGTCAAGACGCCGGAGAATTTCGGATTGCAAAGCGAACCGCCGCGGCAGCCTGAATTGCTCGACTGGTTGGCGGTCGAGTTCCGTGAGCATGGATGGGATATGAAACACATCCATCGCCTGATCGTCACAAGCAACACCTATCGGCAGTCCTCGCGAGTCACACAGGAACTGCTGGAGCGCGATCCGGCGAACGAACTCTTCGCCCGCGGAGCCCGTTTTCGGCTCTCTTCGCTGCTGCTGCGCGACGTGGCGCTGGCGTCCAGCGGCAAGCTGAATCTTCAATTCGGTGGCAAGCCGGTTTACCCCTACCAACCACCCGATATCTGGGACAGCCTCGCGATCACCAAGGAGCGAGATTTCTCTTACCCACTTTCCAGTGGCGAGGACCTCTATCGCCGCAGCCTCTACACTTTCTGGCGACGAACGGTCGGACCCGGAAATATGTTCGACGCCGGAACCCGGCAAGCTTGCAAGGTGCGAATCACGATCACCAACACGCCGCTACACGCCCTGACGACGCTCAACGATGAGACCTGGGTCGAAGCGGCCAGACTACTGGCCAGCCAAGTCCACTCCAGTGCCGCATCGGACAGCGAGAGAATCAGTTCAGCCTTCCTTCGCGTCTGCTCGCGCAAGCCGGCGGACCAAGAGCTGCAGGTGCTGCAGCGACAACTGGAGCGCGGTCGACAACTTTTTGCTGCCGATCCGCAAAAGGCCAAGGAGTTCATCGAGATTGGAGCGAGTGAAGTCCCGGCCGAAGTCGATGCGATTGAGTTGGCGGCGCTGACCAATGTTTGCTTGACGATTTTCAATTTGGACGAGGCGCTGACCCGCGAATGAACTCGGGCTGTCGCCAGAACTGCTGACCAACCTTTTCAGACTTGAGAACTGCTGATGAATCCGATCCACGAGCTGAACCAGCAACTGACCCGCCGTATGCTGCTGCAAGGTTTCGGCCACGGCATCGGCTTGGCAGCCATCGCGCAGTTGCTCGGCGAAGAAGCGGTCGCCGCTGGCTCGCCGCGCGACGGAGACAACGGTTCCGATCCGCTTCCGGGCTTGCCTCATTTCCCCCCTAAAGCCAAACGCATGATCGTGCTCTGGCAAGGTGGTGGTCCCTCACATGTCGACCTGTTCGATCACAAGCCCGGCCTGGAGGCATTGCGAATGCAAGACCTCCCGGAGTCAGTGCGCAAGGGAACCCGGCTCTCGACCATGACGGCTTCTCAAGGGAGCTACAAAATCCTCCCGCCACTGAAACCGTTTAAGCAATATGGCGAATGCGGTCGGTGGCTCTCGGAATTGTTGCCGCACACGGGCGGAGTCGCTGATGACATCTGCTTGGTTCGTTCGATGCATACCGAAGCGGTAAACCACGCGCCGGGCGTGACGCTGTTCATGACCGGGAGTCAGATTCCCGGTCGACCAAGTCTTGGAGCTTGGATGACCTACGGTCTCGGGACGTTGACCAGCGAGCTTCCTTCGTTCGTCGTCATGACATCATCCGACGTCGGCAAAACGTGCGGTCAACTCTTTTTCGATTACTACTGGGGCAGCGGCTTCCTCCCGTCGAAATATCAGGGGGTTCGCTTTCGCAGCGGCACCGACCCAGTGCTCTACCTTCGCGACCCTCAGGGGCTGCCGCGGGAACTTCGCCGCGCGGCGCTCGATGATTTGGCTGAGCTCAATCGCCAGCACCTGAGCACGTATGGCGATCCCGAAATCGATACGCGCATCTCGCAGTATGAAATGGCATTCCGGATGCAAACCAGCGTTCCGGACTTGCTCGAGGTCGAGCAGGAACCGGAGCATGTTCTGGAGATGTACGGCCCCGATGTCAAACGGCCGGGATCGTTTGCCCGCAATTGCCTAATCGCCCGCCGGCTGCTGGAGCGCGGCACCCGTTTTGTTCAGCTCATGCACT
>JBJTQD010000502.1:0-3614 GCA_046075445.1 Planctomycetota bacterium | reverse complement strand
CAGATCCACTTTGTCACCGCCGACGCCGCCAGCGGGGACCTCGCCGTGGCTGCACCAGACAATCGCATTGAGCACGACGCGTCGGAAATTGTCGTTGCCCCAGTTCCAGTGGTCGTGTCCGCCGGTGAACCCAAACCCGCGTCCACCCTCGGCATTCTCGCTGACCCAAGCGACATGCTGGGGAAGTCCGGCTTCTTTGCGGACATCAGGGTTGCCGCTGTGCGGTCCATCTGGACGGGAAAGGGTGCTGGCCGGGGGAATCGCGGTCAGGATCGGTGCGACGTCTTTCATCTCCGGCCGAAATCGCATGTGGTAGTACCACTCGTCTTCGATTTCAAACGGCTTGACGCCGCGGGCAACTGGATGGTCGGGGAGCTTTTCGAATTTCGCGACCCAGTGCGGGTTGACCGACCAATCGGTTTCGAAGTAGCCGCCAATCCACTTGACGAATTTATCGCCCGGTTCGCCCTTGGGAATTTCGACCGCATAGTGAATGCAAGCTATGCCGACCCCCTTCTCCGCGAGTGCGTCGATTTCTTTCAGATGCGACATGACGGGATGTCCACCGCCGCCATCGCTGTACATCACCACGCAATCCACTCCGTCAAAAACGGTCGGGTCCTTAGGCCATTCGTGCTTATAGACTTTCACCTCGAAGTTAGGCATGGCCGCTTCGAGATGCTTGGCCAGCAGCACGCAGCCGGCGTAGTGCTCGTGGGCGCCATACCCGTGGCTCGGTGGTCCAGCGAGAAAGACGACTTTCTTTTTGGCTGCGGGCTCTTGGGCTGAGACTTGGTTTTCACCAGAGAAAAAGCCCTGCCAGCTGCAGGCAAACAAACAAAAAGCAACAATCCAGAGCGAGTTTTGGCGTTTCGGCACGGTCGAACCTCTCATTATCAGGTTTTGAGCGTCAGCAGCCGATTCCTGTGAAGTGGAGCCCGGGAGCAGTCGTCCTCGGCACCAGCTGTAGCTACTGCATGGTCGCATTATACTGGTTTTGCGGGCTGATTTGTCGAACGGGCATGTGGAACAAAGCTTGCTTGAAAAGTGGTCGCAAACAGGCTGTAGGAAGAAGCGGCGTGGAACAGACTTGTGGAGCGGGTCGCCATTGCGAGTCGGCTCGCCTAAAGACGGTCGGTGAGCGGACGATGGCCGGCGGCTGAAGGAGAAGAGGATGCAGGATGCGAATGGTCGATCGAGTTCGCTTCGCCTCGCCTATCGGCTACGGGCTAAACGAGGAGAGCCTTTCCGCTACCGGCTAAACGAGAAGGATGCAATTCAGTATCAGTGATTTGATTGAGTAAAAGAGAGACGAGATAGAAAGGTACAGCGAGTGGGGACTTTGAAGCGAATTCTGGTGACGGGCGGTGCGGGCTTTCTCGGGTCACACCTGTGCGAGCGACTGGTGGGCGAAGGACACGACGTGATCTGCGTCGACAACTTCTTCACCAGCCAAAAGGCCAACGTAGCTCATTTGCTGAACAAGCCGAATTTCGAACTGATTCGGCACGATATCGTTCATCCGCTGTTTCTCGAAGTCGACGAGATTTACAACCTGGCTTGCCCGGCCGCGCCAGGACACTACCAGTACAACCCGATCAAGACGATGAAGACGAGCGTCATCGGCTCGATAAATCTGCTCGGAATGGCACGTCGCTGCAATGCCAAGATCTTTCAGGCTTCGACCAGCGAAGTTTACGGCGACCCTGAAGTGCATCCTCAACCCGAGTCTTACCGGGGCTGCGTCAATCCGATCGGGATCCGCGCCTGCTACGACGAGGGAAAGCGGGCCGCGGAGACGCTGTTCATGGACTATCACCGGATGAACAAGCTACGGATTCGCATCTGCCGTATTTTCAATACCTATGGTCCGCGGATGCATCCGTTCGACGGCCGGGTAGTTTCGAACTTTATCCGGCAAGCGATGAGCAACACGGACATCACGATTTACGGCGACGGTTCGCAAACGCGATCCTTCTGTTTCCGCGACGACTTGGTCGAGGGCTTTGTCCGACTGATGAACGCTCCGGATGATGTTTATTTCCCCCTAAATATCGGCAACCCGGGTGAGTACACGATCAAGGAACTGGCGGAGATGATCGTCGAACTGACCGGCAGTAAGTCGAAGCTGGTTTACAAGCCGCTGCCAGCCGACGATCCGACTCGCCGCCGCCCGGACATCACGCTGGCGAAGAAGCATCTGCAATGGGAACCAAAGATCCCGCTGCGCGAAGGGCTGACCAAGACCATTGAGTGGTTCAAGACGATCGACCCCGAGCAATTCCGGCCGCCGACACCGAACTATTAAGGCGACTTGAAAGGTCTGGGGAAAAGACCTTTTCGGGTTCGTTTGGGGGTTAGGTTACTGAAGCTGCTGAACCGGGGGCTGGCGCGAGGCCCGGCTGAGAGGAGCAACTTCGGCGACCGAACCGGTACCTGGGGCGAGGTCGGGAGACCTGCGCCCAGCGTAGCGTGTGCGAGAATTCGGCGACCGACCCCGCACTTAGGGCGAGGTCGGGAGACCTGCGCCCAGCGCGTGTGTGAGACCTGCGCCCAGCGCAGCGTGTGAGACCTGCGGTCAGTGCGGCGTGATAACTGTGCGGTGCGGTGTCCAGCGTGGCGTGACTTGAGCTTTGGAGAAGCAAGGAGGGAGATTACTTTGGCGGGCCATATTCACGAGTTGGCGATTGTCGGCGTGGGTGGCATGGGCAGCGCCGCGCTCTGGGCCGCGGCGGCTCGCGGAATCGACGTTGTCGGGATCGAACAGTTCGGACCGGCTCATGATCGCGGCAGCTCACACGGGCAAACGCGAATCATTCGAGCGGCTTACTTCGAGCACCCCTCTTATGTGCCAATGGCTTTGCGTTCATTCGGCCTTTGGGAGCAGATCGAACAGAAGAGCCGAAAAAAACTGCTCAAGCGAACGGGGCTCTTGCAGGTCGGCCCACCCGATTCCAGTGTCATCCAAGGTGTCCAGCAGAGCGCGCAAGAGTATTCCCTAGCGGTTGAGCGATTAAGTCCGGAAGAGATCGAAGCTCGCTGGCCCGTGTTTCGAATTGCCCCCGGCCAAATCGGCTTATTCGAAGCCGGGGCAGGGTACCTCCGCGTGGAATGGTGCTGCGCGGCGATGATTCGGCTGGCCAAAGACGCCGGGGCAACTTACCAAAGCCGATCGCGAGTGGACAACTGGCGAGTGGCGGATGATGGGACGGTGGAAATCGTCTTGGAAAACCAGGTGATTCGAGCCCGCCGCGCGATTTTTGCTGGTGGGCCGTGGTCCTCAAGTTTGCTGCGCGAGCTGCGGTTGCCGCTGGAAGTGGTACGGAAGCAGCAGCACTGGATTCAAACCGATCGGGCGGACACTCACGAAGCGTCCGGTTTCTGCTGCTTTCTGTTCGACACTCCGAGCGGTTGTTTTTACGGATTCCCGACGATCGACCACCTCGGGATGAAGTTTGCGGAACACTCTGGCGGCGACCCGGTTGCCAATCCAAGCGAGCTTAATCGCGAACTGGTTCAAGCCGACTGGGATCGGACTGCAGGGTTTATTGCGGAGGCGTTCCGGTTTAGTCGCACGCGGCTGGTGCATCACAGTGCGTGCATGTACACGCGGT
>JBJTQD010000501.1:0-1919 GCA_046075445.1 Planctomycetota bacterium | reverse complement strand
TGGCTGACCGCTGGGGCAGCAAGAAGCTGGAAGGGTACGCGAAGGAGATCACTGCGGGGCTGCTCAAAGAATTCGACGACGAAAATAAGTCTGCAGAAGAGCGACTGGCTGCGGCGGGACGCTTGGTGGATTTCCGCCCGGGTTCGGTTGAGACGGCAAACGCCCTGCTGGAACGAATCACGCCGCAAATGGAACCGGGCTTGGCGAGTGGCATCGTCAAGTCGATGGCGAAAATGCAGGCTGATGAAGTCGGGCCGCAACTGGCTGCGAACATTTTGAATTGGCCTCCATCAGTCCAGCGAACCGCCGTGGAAATTCTGCTCGGCCGGAGAGGCTGGACAGGTGCGGCCATCGAACTGCTGGAGCAGGGACAACTTCAGATTACTGATCTCTCGCTGGAACAGCGGACCAACTTGCAGAACCATCCCAACGAAGAAATTCGCAAGCGGGCCATGGAACTGCTGGCTCGAGGCGGGGCGTTGCCCAATGCCGATCGCCAAGCCGTGTTGACCGAGTACGATGTGGTAACGCACAGCAGCGGAAACCCAACTGCTGGGAAGCAAGTCTTCCTCAACGTCTGCGCCAAGTGTCACAAGCACTCGGGCGAAGGTCAACAAATTGGTCCCGAGCTAACCGGGATGGCTGTGCATCCGAAAGAAGAGTTGCTCGTGCATATTCTCGACCCGAGCCGCAGCGTGGAAACCAACTACCGGATGTTCCAAGTGCAAACGATCGACGGGCTGACCTTGGCAGGCATGCTTGGGGGCGAGTCGAAAACGGCGATTGAGCTGATCGATTCTCAAGGACAACGCAAGTCGGTGCTGCGTGAGGAAATCGAAGAGATGAAAGGCTCGCGGCTGAGCGTGATGCCGGAAGGTATCGAAAAAGAGATCACGGTTGCCCAGATGACTGACTTGCTCGAGTTTCTGACTCAGCGAGGAACTTGGTTGCCGCTGGATGTGGCCAAGGTTGCGACGGTCGCCAGCGATCGCGGGATGTTCTACAGTCGCGAAGCGGAAGCGGAGCGGTTGGTCTTTCCCGAATGGAAGGTTCAGGAATTCAACAAGGTTCCGTTCCAACTGGTCGATCCGCAGGACGGCCAGCGGGCGAATGTGATTTTGTTGCGAGGGCCGCGCGGGTCGCTGACGGAACGCTTGCCGAAGCAAGTTGAGTTGCCGGTCAACGCTCCGGGTCGGGCGATTCACTTTTTGAGTGGCGTCAGCGGCTGGGGTTTCCCCTACGGTGGCGACAAATCCGTTTCGATGATCGTCAAACTGCATTACGAAGACGGAACGACCGAAGAGCACCCTCTGCGGAATGGCGAGCACTTTGCCGACTACATCCGCCGGGTGGATGTGCCGAAGTCGGAGCATGCGTTTGACTTGGCAGGTCGCCAAATCCGCTACCTCGCCGTCTTCCCCGAGAAGGCTCTGAAAATTACCAAGCTGGAGTTGATTAAGGGACCGGACCAGACGGCTCCAGTCGTGATGGCGATCACGGTTGAGACGCGGTAAGCTGCAAGCCTTGGGAGTCGCAGAGATGCCTCTCCCAACTTGACAATTTAAACAGACAACGTCTTCTGACCTTTGTGAGAAAAGGATCGAATGATGCGTCACTTCATGCGCGATGCGTTTGTAGGGAAACTAGCTGGAGCCTTGGCTCTCGTGCTGTGCAGTATGACACTGCTTGAGTCGGCGAAGGCTGATGACGGCGGGGTGCCGGCTGCGGCGAGTGGCATCGTGCATCGCTTTCAGCGCCAACCCCTGACGCGGACCTACTTCAGCGAGGGAACCGCGGTCGGTGATTTGAATGCGGACGGTCACGTCGACGTGGTTTACGGTCCGCACTGGTACGCGGGTCCGGATTTCAAGACGGTTCGGGAAATATACCCAGCCCAGCCGCAGCCGATGTCGGGCTAC
>JBJTQD010000500.1:0-3305 GCA_046075445.1 Planctomycetota bacterium | reverse complement strand
TGCAATATCTCAACGTGACCTACACCAAATTGAGCGACGCGAAATTTTGGGAACTTTACGACGCCTTGACCGCCCGCAAGTGCACCGTAGTCGGACCGTAAACGGACCGAGTAACTGCTTGATGATTTTAGTTTACCCCGTAGCCGAAACCCAAAGCCGCCGGGCTTTGGCGCAGGCAAGGTTCAGCGCGAGTACGGCTCGCAACTAAAGTCAGCCGGGTCTTCGCGCCAGCCCCCGGTCCAGCAGCGAAATCGCGTGTAGGGTGGGTCGTAACCGCGCGGGCAATGGTCAATCAATCAAAAACACAACCGCGGTGCGCACCCACCGCACCCGGGAATTCCGACCTGTTCTTTGGCTAGACACGACCTCGTTCTTCCACTTCGAGCCGAACGTGCGCTGCCGAACCGTAGGCTGGCGCGAAGCCCCGGCTGACGAAGAGGCAAGACGATTACATTGTCCTGTTCCAGGTGAACGCTTAAACCCTTCACCCTGCTCTGATTCCCTCCACCGATTAGCCGGTTTAAGATCGATTCCATTCGCACTGCCTGGTACGGGCTATTGCCTCAAGAGGGACGAGATGCCAGATCGAAAACGCTTTCTTTGGTCCGCTGCTCTTTGCCTGCTGTTCCTGCTTTTGTTTGTAGGGAGAGTGAGCCACGCCCAAGACCGAGACTCAGCTAAACTCGAATTCCAAGTCGGAGTTGCCGCGGTTGACGTGACACCGGCCTATCCGGTGCGGCTGAACGGTTTTGGCGGTCGTCGCGAGGAAGCGGCCGGCACCTCTCAGCGGCTTTGGGCCAAAGCCCTCGCGATCAGCCAAGGAACCGACGCTCCCGTCGTGATCATTACGCTCGATAGCCTGGGAGTGCGCGAATGGTTGGTCGACCAAGTCGCCGCGGAACTGAGTCAGCGGTATCAATTGCCCCGCGAAAACCTAGTGCTGACATTCACGCACACGCATTCGGCTCCCAAGGTCAACGGATCCAGCGACACGATCTTCAGCACGCCGATTCCCGCTGAGCATCTAGAACACATTGACCGCTACACCAGCGAACTGCCCGGTCTGATCGTCGCTGCGGCGTCGGAGGCAATTGAACAGCGCCGGCCTGCGAGCTTGGCTTGGACGGTCGGCAAGGTGGGCTTCGCGGTCAATCGCCGGACCGCCGGCGGACCCGTCGACCACGACCTGCCGCTGCTGGTGGCTCGCGATAAATCGGGACGCCCCTTCGCGTTTTACACGACCTACGCTTGTCACTGTGTGACCCTCTCGTTCAATCAGTACAGCGGCGATTGGGCTGGCTACGCACAGGAGTTGATCGAGCGCGAATTTCCGCGGGCGACTGCGCTGGTCTCGATTGGCTGCGGATCGGATTCCAATCCATCCAGCGGCGTGACTGGGGATAACGTCGCTGCCGCAGCCGCTCAGGGTGGCGAGATCGCGGCGGAAGTAAAACGCCTGCTGGAAGAACCGCTCCGTCCGTTGAGTGGACCGCTCAAGGCAAAGCTTGATCATCTCAAGTTGCCGCTCAATCCCCTCCCCTCGCGATCTGATTTGGAAGCGCAAGTCGCCACGGGCGGGTCGGCCGGGTACAACGCCAGTTGGCAGTTGGCAAAGCTCGATCGAGGCGAGCCACTACTCAGTGAACTGCGGTATCCGATTCAGTCGCTTCGGTTTGGCGAACAATTGCAGATGGTATTTCTCGCGGGCGAAGTTTGTGTTGACTACGCGCTGCGGCTGAAGCGGGAACTGAATCGCGATCGGGTTTGGTTGCATGGCTACTCCAATGATTTTGGAGCCTATATTCCGAGCGAGCGGCTGCTGAAGGAAGGTGGATATGGAGGTGGCGGGGAGATCCCCTACTTTGCCCTTCCGACAACGCTTGCTGCTGGACTGGAAGACAAAATCGTCGCCGCGGTGAGAGCGCAGACTCCCGAGGAATTCCTCACACCGCCCGGGACGCAAGGGATTCCGCCCAAGTCACCAGAAGAATCTCTGGCGACGCTGCGAACGCATCCGGAACTGGAGATTCAATTGGTTGCTGCCGAGCCACTGGTCGAGGACCCCGTGGCGATCGACTTTGGTCCCGATGGACGGATCTGGGTTGCCGAGATGCCTGACTACGGTCGCGGTGTGAATGAGAAATTTTCAGCTCGCGGGCGAGTTGAGTTTCTGGAGGATACTGACGGCGATGGCCGAGCCGATCGCGCTGCGGTCTTTCTGGAGGGCATGCGCTTTCCCACCGACGTAAAAGTTTGGCGCGATGGTGTACTCGTTTGCGATGCCCCCGAGATTCTCTTCGCCGCCGATCGCGATGGAGATGGCAAAGCGGAAGTGCGTGAAGTTGTGGTTAGCGGCTTTGCGACCCACAATCCGCATGCTCGGGTGAACAGTCTTCGCTGGGGGCTGGACGGATACCTTTATGGTTCGGGCGGTCTTTTCGGAGGACAATTGCGATCCGGAAGTGACGAGTCGAGGCCACCAGTCGATACGAACAATCGTGACTTTCGGCTGGCGGTCGACACGCTGAAACCGAGCGCCGTGACGGGACAAACTCAGCAAGGCCGAACCCGAGACGACTATGGCAACTGGTTTGGCTGCAACAACAGCGTGCTGCTCATGCATTACCCGGTTGAGTATCGCTTCACCGAGCGAAACGCCGGGTTGGCTCCGCCGAATTTGGTTGAGCATGTCGCGAGCGAGGCGCACGGACAGCAGCTGTTTCCCGCAGAGAGTTTGGTTCTCTTTCAGTTGTCCGGCGCCCCGGGGCGACCGACATCGGCCTGCAGCGCGGAAATTTATCGGGACCAAAAACTGGGCCCCAACTTTTATGGTGACGCGTTTGTCTGCGAGCCAGTCAACCAACTGGTTCATCGGATGGAATTGACACGCGAGGGCATCTCTTTTCGCGGAGACAGAGCGAAATCGGAACAGCGAAGCGAATTTCTCACTTCGACCGATAACTGGTTCCGGCCGGTGCAGGTGCGCACAGGTCCCGATGGCGCGCTCTATATCGTCGATATGTACCGATACGTGATCGAACACGGCCAGTGGATTCCCGAGGCAACGAAGGCAGAGCTCGATATCTTCGCTGGCCAGCGGCTGGGTCGAATCTACCGAATTATTCCTCGCTCCGACCGTGGGCTGCGACTGCCGCTCCTGAGTGGGCTCAGCGAAATCGAGCTGGTTGCAGAACTCCGCAGCGACAATGGCGCGAGACGCGACTTGGCTCAGCAACTGCTGATATGGCGTGAGCAAATCGCGGCAGAGACTTGGGATGCGATTGTCGATGTCATGCGGAATGAGA
>JBJTQD010000499.1:0-1489 GCA_046075445.1 Planctomycetota bacterium | reverse complement strand
AACCGGAGTTGAGCGAAGAAAGGGTTTTTCGCGGCCCGCCGTTGGCAGTTTTTGGAAAATTTTTGGTTCTTGCGAACCAATCTGAGGATCGTCTCGTAGATGGTTAGCTCCATGGGAGATCATCGCAATCTCGTTTTGAATAATCCGATTAAATGGTTAGGGTCAGAATGGTGACCGCGCGGGTTTTCAGTTCCGCATCCTGGACGCGGTAAGCTCGAGCGATGAGGAGGGGGAAGGGATGGGACTGAAGCCTTTAGATAGTTTTTTTGCACCTCCGGTTTTGCGGAAAGGAACCGCGCTTTCGAACGCTGGCGAAGTAGAACTTGACCATGTGGATGAGTTTTTTGTCCGAGCCTTCGTCAACGACGCAGGGTGGTACTGTGTCTACCTTAATTGGAATTTCAAGGGACACCTTGGGTTGGAGTGCGAGTGCGATCAGGCCCAAGAGGGGTTTCTCTGTGAACACATCTGGGCGACGATTCAGACGGTAAATGGGCTCGGCGAATGCGCGTTGCCATCGAAGGTAAAGTCTCTCATTTGGTTGGATGAGGATGAAGTTGAAGCAATTGACGACTCTAGCGATGTCGAGGCTTCAAACGAAATTAAAAACCAATTTCGTCGCAGTGAGCAGCGGGTGAAATCAGAAGCAAACGGCTCCCAGTCGGGCGCCCAAGCCCGCATCGAAAGCGACTCGGACTCAATAGTCGACCGGAACGATCCAAACATTATTGATGCTGAGTTTCGCCAGAAATCAGGCTCGCTGGAAGCAAGTCTCGGTCCGGCCCTGGACGAACGTGAGTTGGGTAGTCTGCTCGGACCCCTGGCAGAGTTTGGTGCCAGACAGCGAACTACCGGGGTGATTAAGGGTCGCCCAAAAAACCAGTTGGTGTATGGTCTTTCGATTAACCGCTCTGAGTTTGAGCCTGAACCGAAATTGCGGCTTTATTTTCGCGAACCGGGCAGCGACTTGCTGCGTCCGCTCACGCCGAATCGACCAGCCTACAATCTTGAAATAGGGCTGGAGCCCGAAGACAAACGGCTGCTGCAGATCATTCGCGACTTTAACGTCGGAAGAAGTCATTGGTACTCAAACCACGAACATTTCTCACTCGACCGAGTTCGGCTGGCGTTAATCCTGCCAGACTTGATTGCGACCGGAAGGTTCGGGCTACTGCCAAAACCGAATCGCGATCCCAGTGACCAGAGTTTCCTCATCATCCGGCATTTGGATGAGCGGCACTGGCAGACGAAAATTTTGGTTCAGGAGGATCCTTCTGGGGCTAATTGGCAAGTTCACTGTAGGCTTTGGCATGCTGAGTCAGCCACTTCCCTGACGGATGATTTCCTGATTGCTTTTGGACAAGTGTTTCATGCAGATCGATGTCTCGGGCTGCCAGAAACTCAACGGATGCTGCTGCAGCGTTTGCTCGAGAAGCCGATCCGCGTACCCAAAAGGAACAAGGCCCAGTTTCGCAGGTTCTTGTATGAA
>JBJTQD010000498.1:0-2314 GCA_046075445.1 Planctomycetota bacterium | reverse complement strand
TTGGAAGCCGCTGAATCCCGATCGAGCCAGTTATCTTTACATGCTCGAGTTCAAGGCAGATGAAAATCGCCTCCTGCTGGGGACCCCGTTTGGGCTTTGTTACTACGACGGCGAACGCACTTGGCGATCGCCTGCCTTCTCTGAAACGGGACAGATTCGCGGTATCACCCGCTTTGGCTCGAGTTGGATTTTCACGAACTTCTACCGGGGCGTTTACGGACACGGGCCGGGTGGGACTCATAACTATCCTCGCTTTGAGGCCGTACCCGCCGACGTACCCCGTGGAATGCTGACCATCGTCACGCAACAAGGAATCGACGAGGATGCCCAAGGCAAGCCAATCACTGAGGGGAATTACGGCACGATTTCATTGCAGGAGAATCCAACTTGCTGTCTCGCCCATCGTGGCCGCTTGTTCATCGGCAGCCATCCCGAAGGACGCGTTCTGGTTCTTCCGGTCCTCAAGCAAGGGAGCTTTGACTCTGCCGTGCACCCAGTCGATCGCGCGCTGAGCGGGCGATTGGAGTGGGACGCGGCAACCCCCAAGGGAACGAGTGTCAAGTTTCAGGCGCGGACGGCACCGACGCGCGAAGGGCTGGCCGCAGAAAAGTTTGTTGGTCCCGATGGCACGGATCAATCGTGGTATGAGCAGTCGGGTGCCGAGCTGAAAATTCCGGCGGCCGGCTTCCTGCAGTATCGAGCTACCCTCGCTACCGAAGATCCGGCTCGAACACCTTACCTAAAGCGAGTCGCGTTTTCGGAACAGAAGTAAACCTAGGATGGGCAAAAGCAGGGATAAACGCAGAGTCACAGAGGACGCAGAGTAAAGAAGAGAGGGAGGAAGCGAGACTGTTTGGGTTTACGAAAAGATCTCGTTTCATCTGGCTTCTTGGGCTACGGGCTCCCATTGCTGTTCAGCATGTCGTGCTGCGACCGAATGTCTAGTTAGCGACAAAACTCTGCCGCAGGAAATGTTCGCGGCGGCGGTGGACGTTTTCCGGTGCGTAGACTCGTTCGGCTAACCAGTAAAGCCCGTCGCGCAGTTGCGTTGGCGTCATCTGCTGCGGGCGATAGTTGATGTCAAACAGTGTGCAAAGGTCCCAGCGATTTGGCTCGAGGATGCGGCCTTCGCCAAGCAGCCGCGTGTACAGCGGTGTGCCGGGGAAAGCGGTCAGCACGGTCAGCTGGACTTCAAACAGATTCGTCTCATTCACAAAGTCCAGGATCCGCTGAAAGATGCCCGTGTCTTGGCCGTCCAAGCCGAGTACGAAGCAGCCGTTGACTGTGATCCCATGGGCTTGAATCCGGGCAATCGACTCGCGGTAACTGTTCCATTTCGAGGCCTTGAAGTTGGCTCGGAGCTCAATCCCCTCCAGCGGCGTCGGGTCGGGGCTCTCCAGTCCGATCAGCACCTGACGACAGCCGGCTTCGCGCATCAGCCGCAAGAGCGCCGCATCCTCGGCCACCGATACATCCGTCTCCGTGAACCACTTGATTCGCAGCGGCCTCAGCGCTTCGCAAAGCCTGCGCCCCCAAGCCTTGTCGACGAACGTATTGTCGTCGGCGAATTCGATGAAGGGACGACGCCTTAGCATTTTGATGAATTCGATATCCCGCACGATGCCACTGACCTCCCGGCGGCGGTACTTCTGCTGAAGCATCACACTCGACGCGCAAAAGTCACACCGCCAAGGACAGCCTCGCGAAGTCTGCACCGGAAACCGCTGATAACGATTCAGTTCAAGCAAGTCATACCGCGGGATGGGAAGCCTCGCGACGTCCACGGGCGGGAAATCGGCTGCGCGCCAAATCCCTTTCCGATGCTCTGCTGGTGCAGCCAATATTGCCGGCCAGACTTGCTCACCCTCACCGACCACCACGGCATCGGCATGACCGAGCGCTTCTTCCGGGCAAACCGAGGCATGCAGGCCGCCGATCACGACAGCAACACCAGCGGCCCGCAAGCGGTCGGCGACCTCATAAGCCACGAACGCCTGAGCGGTCAACGTGCTGATTGCAACCAAATCGCACTCAAACGCGGCTGGCGGTAATTCGCTGGCATCGCGCGCTTCAAAGTACTGGACCTCGTGTTCAGCCGGAGTTACGGCGGCCAGATAGAGCAAGCCTAAGCTGGGCATCGCCGAAACGACTTGGCTGCGCTCGACCACAGCCGGCAAACTCATGCCAAGTTCCAACAAGCCACTGTCGTGAGCGCGCAGTCCACTTAGGGCAAGAAAACCGATTTTCACCGGGGAGCTCCTGCTAGAGTCCAGATCACCGCCGTGATCAGCGCGGTCACCGGAATAAAAAATAG
>JBJTQD010000497.1:0-2973 GCA_046075445.1 Planctomycetota bacterium | reverse complement strand
CTCAACCGGACAGACCAGCTGGTTGTGAACTATCTTAACTACAAGCAAAAACACTTCCGGATCTTGCTGCGGCAGATTCTCTTTTCCTGGATCCTCTATGCGGTTGCGTCAACCGCGTTGCTGGGTTTAGGTGGCTGGCTGGTTATTTCTGGAGAGTTGACGCTGGGGCAATTGGTTGCCGCTGAATTGATTGTCGTTCTGGTCGTGGGTGCGTTCACCAAAATTGGCCGCCAACTGGAAACTTGGTACGACCTCCTCGCGGCGATCGACAAATTGGGGATGTTGCTCGATTTGCCTCTGGAGTCGCATGGCAAACTGCGCCTGATGCCTCGTGGTCCGGCGAGAATTGAGCTGAACAAAATTAGCGCTGCGATCGATGGCCAGCAATCTGTCCATGAATTGAGTGCGCTGTTTACCGAGGGGTCGAGCACGGCCGTTGTTGGACCGCCCGGCTCCGGTAAAACCGTTCTGGCCGAACTCCTTTGCGGTCTGCGAACCCCAGATTCCGGCTTTTGGGAATGGAATGGAATCGATGCTCGCGAATTGCGATTGGAAACGCTGCGTCAGCAAATCGGCGTCGCGCGCAGCGGGCAAGACGTTTTCAGCGGAACGATTGAGGAAAACATTCATCTGGGCCGGGAGCAAGTTTCAGGAGTCGACATCAACAACGCTCTCCGAGTTGCCGGCCTTCAAGACGTGATCGCCACCCTTCCCAACGGTTCGCAAACTGAAGTACAGACCGGTGGGAGACCGCTGACCGATTCTCAGGTCGCGAGACTAACGCTGGCTCGAGCTTTGGCGAACAGCCCCAGCTTGCTGCTGATCGATAGCACACTTGATCCCCTTACCGCCGAGGAAGCCAAACAAATCATTGGCTCGATCCGGAGCGAGTACCGCGGTACTTTGATTTTGTTTACGAGTCGGGAGACTTTGGCCAAGCTGTGTGACAACATAGTCAATCTCGGCAAGACAGCGTGATCCGGCAGCCCCATTTAGGGGCGTTTTTCTTGGTGTCAAACTGGATAAACGGTAAGGATTTTGACGATGCATGAAAAGGCGATATCGAGCCAAACAGGGCGCGAGCTCGGTTTGGAGTTGCCAGCCTTGCAGCTGGTTCAATCCTCGAACTGGATCCGCAAGCTGGGTTACGGCCTGTTGTTCCTGATGCTATTGAGTGTCGCTTCGATGGTTTTCCTGCCTTGGCAGCAAACCGCGCGGGGCAGCGGCCGAGTGATTGCCTACGTTCCGCAAGAACGGCAGCAGCCTGTGATGGCTCCCATCAAGGGCGTCGTCTCGATGGTTGCTCCCGACCTTCGGGAAGGCGATTTCGTCAAACAAGGCACCGTCATCCTCGAACTACAACCTGCTGCGGCCAACATGGTCGAACAGATGACGTTTCAGGTCTCGGACCTGAAAGCCAAACTCGAGTCAGCCAAGATCAAGGCGGAGGTTTACCAACGCAACATTAAAGACTTCACGGATGCTCGCGACTATGCGGTCAAAGCCGCCGCGGAAATGGTCGAGATGGCTCAAGCCAAGCTGCAAGCCAAGCAAACCCTCTTGCCGGGCTACGAAGCCAAAGAGCTTCAGGCTCGGCTGAATTACGACCGTCAAGCAGCTTTGTTTCAGGGAGGTGCGACTGCGGAGAAAGAAGTCGAGAGACTAAAAAAGGATCTCGATGTCGCAGTCTCGGAACTTGCCTCCACGAAATTTGAAGTTCAGTCCGCTTTGAAAGAAGTAGACGCCAAGCAACATGAGCTCGAACAGAAAAGGAGTGAAGCTCAGACCAAAATTGATTATGCCAAAGCGATGGAGCAAGACGCCCTTGGGCTCCAAGCGACTGTGCAGAAGGAAATGCGCGATCTGGAAATCAAACTCAGCGAGCTGAAACTCCTCCGCATCGAAGCCCCCCGCGATGGCACTATTTACCGCTTGCCGGTTTACGAACGCGGGCAAACGATCAAGGAAGGCGAAACGCTCTTTACGATCGTACCCTCGACTACTGAACGGGCGGTCGAGCTCTACATCAAGGGCAATGACATTTCATTGATTCATGCAGGAGACCACGTTCGCCTGCAATTTGAAGGCTGGCCTGCGATTCAGTTTTTTTCAGGTTGGCCCAACAATGCCGTCGGAACCTTCGGTGGCCAAGTTGCCAGAGTCGACCCGACCGACGACGGCACCGGAAAGTTTCGCATCCAAGTTATCCCCGAAAAAGATACCGAATGGCCAAAGGTTCAATATCTTCGACAAGGCGTTCGCGCCAACGGCTGGGTGATGCTGAAAACGGTTACGCTCGGTTACGAAATCTGGCGGCAACTCAATGGTTTCCCGCCGGTGATCGACGAACCAGACGGGGAAAAGAAGCCGGAAAAGGTTCCCCTGCCGAAGTCGAAGTAACTTCTCGACCGCAAAATCAACGAAAGCAGTTTGACACAATCTGGCGAGAATTGGCTCCCCGCCTAGCCCTCTGCTCATGCATCGCGCTGATTCTGCTTACGCCAACCGGCTGCCAGTCGTCACGCAGTCGTGGCGACTCGCGAATCGTGCGGTATGACACGGCTTCTGGCGATCGAATGCCGTCTGAGCAAAATCGGCCTGCCACCCTGTCCGAGCAGATGGCGAACTCGCGGCAGTCCCCGCAGGAGGGCACTCCCAATCCATCCGGAAGGTCGGAATTAGATCTCGCTGGCGACAGAACTTCCGAGCAAGCTTTCGTCCAAGTCGCTTTTCAAGACACCACTCCCGAATCTCCCAGTGCGAACTCCGCACGAGCCAAGCTCGCTCAGCAACCCGACGATGCTCCCCCCGTCGCTCCTCCGCTGCCGACGATTCCCGGAACGCCGACTCCTCTGCCCGGCTCGGGAAACCAGGGCGTGATCTCCCCTGCACTCCCAGCTGAACAGATTCCCGAGGAAATCTCGCCGGGAGTTGAAGCTGCGCCGCTGAACCAACGCGGCGTCACGCTTGAAG
>JBJTQD010000496.1:0-4732 GCA_046075445.1 Planctomycetota bacterium | reverse complement strand
GTACCTCCCGCTGCAAACAATCCGGAAAGAGAAATAAAGGGACGTAGTGGACGCAAATTATTACCGGAAAAATCTGCTTCTATGGGACTATAAAGCTGGACCTGCCCCGCATTTCTAGCTCTGAATAATCCAGACTTGGCCGCACGCAAAACTTGAAATGGGGCCAAACTCCCCAAACGAGAAGCCTCGAGTCTTGATGTTCGTCGGCCAGTATTTGCCTTCCCCTCGGGCTTCAATTTTTTCCCGTAGGCAGAAATCGATCGGCTGCCAAACGACGGCGCTCTCTGAAAAGAAAGCCTCGTACGGGTCCGTGCCGAATTGCTTGGGAATCAATCCGGAAAACGACTCTGATGAGCCCGGAAAGAAGAGATAAGTATGAACCTCAAAGCTGTCGGTCAGGCCCAAGCTCGATAAGCAACTGCTGCCTAATTCCATCAACATCGAAACAATCTGCCCAGCAAATCTGACATCGTTCTCATCAAAAAAAGGCCATAGCCCCTCTCCGATGCGCAGCAGCTCAGCTGGAGCATCGGGCGGAAATCGATATCTTGAATATCCTTTTCGCTCAATGTCGTTCGCGCAGCATTCAGCAATCTTGGGAATCATGCCCAAATATCGAGCCAGCACTTCTTCATAGGCCGGGAGAATCGACTGTTGCCTACTCATTTTCGTCTTGGAAAGGAAAGGGGACGGGGGTCAAATCCGCGTATTGTCCCCGTTCCCTTTGTTAGATTCAATGCTTGAGATAATGCGTTTGGACAGCGGGCACGTTACCATACTCAATCGGCCGTACAATTAACCAACCGGGGGCTTCGCATGTCATTTCTTCTAGCCCTGCTTGCCGCCAACGCAATCGTGCACGGAATTGTGATCGCCCGCTTCGGATTGGGAAACAACAACCAGCCATTCTTTGTTTTCATGCTGATTTACTTGGCTCTCGCCCTCGCGGTCTATCTCGCCACACCCTATGCGCTTTGGGCCGTGTTAATCCTCGCGACCATCGGGCTCATTGGCCTCACTGTCACCTTCAATAAGCCGGCCCGCGACAAGACGCTGGACAAGGTAATCTGGCTGCTCGATGCAGCTACTGTTTTGTACTCCGCATACCTGCGGTTCGCAGCGTAAAGAGAAAAGGGGCCGGGTCAAATCGCGATTTGCTCCCCGTCCCCTGTGGTTTGTTCAAATGGGGATTCTCAAATGAGAAGTGGAAAATTTGCCAAGGTAATTTTGGCGATAATTTGGTGCTCTGACTTCCTCGGCTGTTGCGGTTTCGCTCAGGAATTGACTGAATTTAAAACCCAAATCATCAAAGTCAAAACTACCTATGGGAATGACGGGCGGCCGAATCTGCGCGACGCTGTTGCCGACTTGTGCGTTGGCCGCTCCGACGTCGAGCTACGGTCTCTTTCCATGTACCCAGACAACCGTATAGCCATCCCATCGAAATGGCTTAGAACAAAACTTGAGTACAAGCGATTAGCCAAGATCGACAAGGAAACGACTGGAATTCAAGAGGAGTTCGCAGGATATTTGCAGGGGCGTCTGTTTTGCGAAGCCCCAGCTTGGTGGATGAACAGGCTGTTTTGCAGGGAGGTGAGCAATGCAGAAAATAAGAATGGAGACTCGCCCCTGAGCGAAATAAAGCCGAACTGTAAGTTCGAGGAATTCTCCGATTTGGAAATCTCCGGCACGATCGACGGTCAGCCATTTTTCCTGACGCCCCCACCAGAGATGGACTTTCCAGAGGCCGATGAGACGGCAAGTAGTCTTCTACTGCTGGACAACCGCCGAGCGGTGCTTGGACTTATATTTCCGGGAATTGACAGCTGCTTGATTTGCTTCGACAGGCTGACCGGGGAGGTAATGTGGCAAAAAACCCCATTACCTCGCTATGGCTTCGTAATGGACTTTTCTGGTCCTCTGCCTCCGCAAGAAATTGAATTGCGAAGGACTGGTCAAGGAGATATCGCAATTTTCGTTTATGAGTCGATTGAAACAGAAATTTACGTTATTGACCCAGATGATAGCTCGATAGATTTTCGTTTCTCCTCCCTAGACTTTAACCCAAAGGACGCAGATAGGTAGATTTCTGGGAAAGGCGAACAGAAAAGCAATTGGGAAGGGCGTCAAATCGCGATTTGACCCAATTTGACCCCGACCGCGTTTTTGAGTTCCCTTCCCCATGCTTCTATTTTTCAAGTCTTCGGATCTTATTCTCGATTTCGGTTCGGATCATTTTCTCAATTCCGGCCCGTCCTCGATTTTGATTTGAAAATCCAACATTCTCGGACAGCCGCGACTCAAGTAGGCGGAGGAATTGCTCCCAATCGTCCTCATTCGCAAAAAATTCTCTCGGAAAAATGTATCCGACGTAGTCACTTTGAAAGACCGCGACCTGCTTTTCATCCGAGCTATATCCGATGAATTCACTCCATTTCACTTGCGTAGGGGTCAAGCTATAAGTGAATCCCTCTTCGGTTATGGTTCCCTCTGTCAGCCTTTCTGGATGAACTGATTTACCCAATAACGATTTTTTGGACTTGCGATCATCGTACCAGGATTGAGTCAGTATCACCGAAGCGAGGAACCAGCAAATTGTGCCAATCAATGGCAAGAAGATACTGGCAGTTCCGATTGCTAGACAGACGATTACAAGGGTGAGCAGGCTTAATAGCCTTCCACCACTTCTGCGAATTGCTTGCGCGCTGAAACGCGACGTGTGACTTGGCTTCAAGTACCCTCGAAATTGCAATTGCATACTTGCGCTCAATCTGGCTTTACCGGGCGTTGAGTGAATGAATACTTGAAACCCATCTGCGGCTTGCCGGGTTTCTTGAAGTTCTAATTCCACAACGAAAAACGGTGAGGGAAAAGGGGAGGGGCATCCGGGTTTGTTTCCCGAGATGCCCCGCGTGCCCTTTTTGACTTAGCGCGATAGATAAATCGCTACGGACTTTGCTGCCATCGTGCGGCGGCCGGAGGCGTGGAGTAGCGGACCGTTTTGGTCGGAGAAGATGTCTGCCGTGACTCGGCGTCCGTGTCGACAAAGAGCGACCAGGACCGCGTCCGGCAAATCGAGGGCGTGATGAACTCCCGCTCCACCTGATCGCCGTTGAACAGCAACACTACATCCCGCGTACTGGCATTCGCCCGACGTTCCTGATGGCGACTGGACAGCAAACAAACTAGCGCCGACTCATCCGCTGACCAATTCACCGCCGTGCCGGTTGGGCTGTACCAACCCACATCGGGCAAGCCGCTGTGGTGATCCATCTCTCCTGTAAGAAAATCCATGCGGCGGAAAACCGGCTGGTTGCGACGGAAATGGATCAGCGTCCGAACAAAACGCAGCAAGGCTTCATTCTTCTGCACCAGCGTCCAATCGATCCAAGAGATTTCGTTGTCTTGGCAGTAAGCGTTATTGTTACCTTGCTGGCTGCGCCGGAATTCATCACCAGCCAGGAGCATCGGAACACCTTGGCTGACCAGCAGCGTGGTCAGCATATTCTTGAGCTGCTTGACCCGCAGTGTTTCCACCGCTTCATTCTTGGTCGGCCCCTCAACTCCGTGATTGAAGCTGAAGTTGTTGTTATCTCCATCCCGGTTGTCCTCGCCATTGGCGAGATTGTGCTTGTGGTTGAAGCTGACCAAGTCGTTGAGCGTGAACCCATCGTGCGACGTGACAAAGTTGATACTCGAGCAGGGTGCCCGCCCGCCGGCTTGGTAGAGGTCGGCACTGCCCGCTAACCGCGTTGCCAGCCTGCCCCGCATTGCCGGATCGCCGCGCCAGAACCGCCTGACGTCGTCGCGGAAATGACCGTTCCACTCCGCCCAGCGATTGTCGCCGAAGGAGCCGACCTGATAGGCTCCAGCCGCGTCCCAAGCTTCGGCGATGATCTTCGTATCGGCCAACAGCGGATCCTCGCCGATCGCTTCGACCAGCGGCGGGTTCGGCACCAGGTTGCCGTTACGGTCGCGGCTCAGAATCGAAGCGAGGTCAAAGCGGAATCCATCGATGTGGTAATTGTGAACCCAGTGCCGCAGACAATGAAAAATCATCTCGCGCACAATCGGATGGTTTCCATTGACCGTGTTCCCGCAGCCCGAGTAATTGCGGTAGTACCGCTTGTCGTGTTCGAGCATGTAGTAAACCGGATTCTCCAAGCCCTTGAACGAGAGCACTGGCCCGCGCTCATTCCCCTCGCAGGTGTGATTGAACACCACATCGAGAATCACCTCGATCCCCGCCGAGTGGAGAGCTTTGACCATCTCCTTGAATTCCTGAACCTGGGCTCCGGGGCGTCCATCCGCGGCGTAACCGCGATGAGGCGAAAAGAACGCCAGCGGGTCGTATCCCCAGTAGTTCCGCCGGGGATCGGTCGTCCCATCAAAGTTGTTCGTCGGGAACTCGTGGACGGGCATCAACTCAACGGCTGTGACCCCGAGCGACTTGAGGTAGGGAATCTTATCGATCACGCCGAGGTAAGTCCCCGGCTTTCGCGAAAGGCTCGACGGGTGCGCAGTGAATCCACGCACATGCAACTCGTAGATCACCGACTCGCTCAAGTCGTGTCGCAGATGCCGGTCGCCCTGCCAGTCAAAGTAGTCATCGACGACAACGCACTTGGGTGGCCGAATCACACCGTCGGTCGCCGGCTGGAAGTTACCCGCGAGTGCCTTTGCAAACGGATCGATCAGGCGGGCGTTAGGATCGAACCTCAATCCGCGAGCC
>JBJTQD010000495.1:0-10372 GCA_046075445.1 Planctomycetota bacterium | reverse complement strand
CGCTGAGACTCTTCCGCAAGTTGCTGCTCAAGCTGCCCGATGCGGCTGACGTGCGAGCGGCTGGCTGCGGTGAGCTGTTCGTTTTCCAGTCGGCTGTCGGCGTAAAGCTTCGCTAGGTCCAGCGGTTGACCTTCTCTGGCGGACAGCTTGCTCAGCAGCTCGCGGTAGACTTCGCTCCGCGCGTTCGCGGCGATGAGGTCAGCTTCCGCAGTTTCGGATAGCGCAGCGACTCGTGGCTTTTCCTGCGACGGGTTGGCCGCGGTAGTCAGGCTGGGCCCCCGCAGTGCAAACAGCAGCATCGCAAACAGCAGCAGAGCCAAAGTCTGCAGGCCGACTAGTGCCCAGCCGATCAGATGCAGTTGGCCGCTGTTGCCGCGTTCAAGCACTTGTACGGTCGTCTGGCCGGCAGCCGGTTGGTCCGCGTAACGCGGGTCGAAGTGAGGCATGGGAGCACCTGAGTAGAGACGAGAGTAATATTCGATTTCACGAGCCCGGTGGCGATGGGCGTAGACGTGCCAGCCGGAAAGCTGAGCGAGTTTGCCGCCGGATTGCCACTGGAACCAGCCGCGCGTTTGTTGCCGCGGGTCGATCACCAGGGCGACATCTTCAGAGGCGGCGAAAAAATGGTCACAGATAAAGCGATCCATTTCCGAAAGGAAAATTCCCCAGCCCGGATGCGTGTGGTACCAACCGACCAGTTGCAGTTCGGGGTGCAGTTTCTCTCTGCGGCGTGTGATCTCGCTCCAGGTCTCGTGCGTGAACTTAAAGCTGCCGCGAGTCGCTTGGTAGTGCTCGGCCCGCAGGCTGTCGACGATCTGCACAAACGGCTGGCCCGCTTCGTCCTTGGCTTGCCAACCGAGCAGCACGCCGCCCAGTTCGACGTCGGTATTGGTCAGCGCGTGGGCTTCCATATCGCGCATCACATCGAGGTCGACGTAAATCGGCAGATCGGACGCGTGCGGCTGGCCGACTGCTACGACGGCGAATTGACCATCGCGATCGGGGCGGAGGCGACGGACCGACGCGCGATTTTGCACGTCGCCGAATTCGATTTCCGAATCAGGTGTCGTTTCGCTGTCCAATGCGTCTCCTCCAAGCGGCCGGTTCGCGCCAGCCGAGCGACGAATCGCCCCTCAGGCAGACATAGCAGCGTTCATCCTGATTTCGAAAACGGATGATGTCAAAATCGGGGATTCCAAGTTCCCTCAGCTTGCGGTCAATCAGCGGAGACTCACGCGAGATTTCGCTGAGCATTTCCGGGCGACGCGGTTGATTGCAGTAACGGCAAGGAGCCTGCGTCTGAGTCACCATCGCCGCGGGGCGGTAAATGTCCTCTAGGTGATTACAACGATCGCAGCAAAGTCGCGAGACGAGATCTCGATCGAGCTCTAAGCTGGTCGCGGTGAATTTTTCTGCTTCTTCCAGCCAGGCAAAAAGCTGGCGGAGCGTGTGGAGGCGAGCCTCAAAGGGGGCGTCGATGACCTCGTCGTAGGTTTCATGCGAGAGGCATTCTTCGCGCCGCGGATAACGGGTTTGGTAGAAGCGGTTCGCGACACCGTTGAAGACGAGCGCCGAGCCCTCAGCCGTGGGCAGCCCATGCAGCAGCTTAAGCGCTTCCTGAACCTGCAGTCCGCCGATGATCGAGGCAATCGTCGGCGCGGTGGGGACTTTTCCTTGCTGCATCTCCTCGCGGCGGAGCAGCGGACAGCTGTAGCGAATCTGGATCAGCCGGTAATCGTTCTCGGTCATCGCACATTCGTAACAGGAGCCATCCGGCGGAATGAAGACCTTCGCAACGCCGTTGATCTCCTGAATGCCTCCATCAATCCAAGGCGTGCCGACTTTCCAGCAGAGCCGATTAATCCAGAGCCTCGCCTCGCGATTGTCGACACAGCAGATCACGACGTCGGCTGAATCGACCAGCCCCAGCCCAATGTCGGTAAGCACATCGGCCTTTTGTCCGTCGATCCAGCAGTCGGGATTGAGCTGCTTTGACATTTCCGCGGCCACTTCGGCTTTCGCTCGGCCGCGATGCTCGGAGCGAAACAGCACCGAGCGGGAGAGATTCGAAAGTTCGATCCGATCGAAATCGATCACTTTGATTTGACCGATCCCGAGCAGAGCGAGATTTTTCAGGACTTCGTTCCCGAGCGCTCCCGCGCCGACAACCAGGATGCGGGCTTGGGCCAGACGGTCTTGGTCCCACCAGCCAATCATCCGCAGCCGGGAGTAGCGATCTTCGTCATCGATCCAGATCGGCTCGGCAGAATTGTCTTGGCCGGATGCACCTTCATTATCTGTCGGTTGGTCAGGTACGGCGGTCATCGGCGATTTCGACTGGAGTGAGCGGGGCAGGGGAGTGGCTGGTGCGAGTTCAATCGAGGAACTGGATGTCGGGTGGCTCTGGCGGGGGAAGCGGCGGAGGGTTGGTTCGGCCGGAACTGGGAACCGTGTTCACTTGCAACACTTGTCCCACTGCATTTCGCAGGGGGCGGGGATCGAGCGGGAACTCGTAGGCGGTTTGCGTTCGAGCCCACTCGGCAGCGTCGCGATTGTAGGGGCTTTCGATATTAAAGTTCTTGTAGCGGATGATGTCCCAAAGCATCGTGCAGAGTTCGCTCAGCGTCAGGCTGGGGACCCAGTGGGTGCCGTAACCGCCGAGGCAGACAATGCCGTTAGCCGAAATGTTCGGATGAAAAATCGGCGTCCGCCAGGTGAGCGTCGGCATCATTCGCGGATAGGCGGCTCCCAACTCGACGATCACCTCATGTTCGTCGCGCGGGGCGATCTCGCCTTTGGAGTTCAGCCCGATGCCCCAGCCTTGAAAGCGAAAACGATATTGCTGGGGCGGAGTTCCCCTCGCATCAGCTTGCAGGATTGTGCTCTCGGCGAGCAGTTGGGCTATCGAGCGATAGTCGGCTGCCAAGCGGCGATCGCGGGGTGACAATCTCATGGAAGGCGATTGGCTGCGGATGGGGTGAACCTGTGCTAGAGCAGAATGAAAACTAACCAGCGACGATCTCGGGGTAGATGATCAAGTGGTCGCCGTCGCGGACATTTCCCACGAGCAGCGTCTCGTCATCGAGCAGTCGACGACCGCCTTCTTTGTGGTCGAGGCTGTAGCTCATCGGATTTCCGTCCGGTCCGATCATCGGCAAGTTCATCTTGGTGATGATACTTGGAAGGATCCGTTTAACAGTGACCGTATCGGAGACGACTGCTTCCACGCTTTTCGCGCCGGTTTGGTCGAGAAACGTGACGCGAGTCCCTTTGTTGGTCGGATTTCCCGGATCGGCTGACATTCGATTTACTCCCAGAAGACAAGCGGATAATTGGAGGCGTCCCGCAAACGGCTTACTTGCCGGTTGCGAGCCGTCCTGCATTTGGCCGCGAAGCGACTATTTTTCCAGTATTCGCTGCGTGAGTCAAAATATTTCAGGAATTCGCGGTCCGGAGGGGCTCCAATCCTCGCGGACTAGGCCAAATACGGCCACATCGTGAAAACGGCCCCATTTTTTTGCGTGTTGCCGCAGCAGACCTTCGGGCCGGAGCCCAGCCTTTTCCAGAACGCGTCCGGAAGCTGGATTGTGCACCATATGCTCGGCCGATACCCGGTTCAGCCCGAGCTGGCGGAAAGCGAAATCGACGAGCGCGATGGCCGCCTCCGTCGTGTAGCCCCGGTTCCAGAACGCCGGGTCCATCCAGTAGCCAAGTTCGGCTCGCTCATCGGCTGCATCGATTTCCAAACCAGTCGCTCCGATAACCAGCCCCGAGCTCTTCAAACTGATCGCGAAGATGGCAGCTCGCCCCTCCAGCCAGGCAAGCGGTTGCTGGGAGATCCAGCGCGAGGCCGCGCCATCGGGGTAGGGGAAATGCAAAGCTCGAGTCGTTGCGACGATTTCGAGATCGTTGACCAGCCTCTGAACCGTTTCGGCGTCTTCCTGAGTAAACGGACGAAGCCGAAGCCGGTCGGTCTCGAGACTAGGGCGCGTGTCGACGAGGTCTGCTTCTGAACTCGGTGTGAAAAGTTCTGTCATGGCCAAAAAGTGGTAAGGCGTCTGCCGAGCGAGAGTAGCGGTTGGTCCGATTATAAGGGCAAGACTCACCGGCAAACGCAGGGCTCGCTTGAAATTTTACCCAGACGGGAAGGTCGTTTCCTCCCGCCCCCGATTCGTAACCTAGCGTTTCGATATCCGTCCGGTCGGGCGTGAATCGTTGTTTGTCCCCAGATTAAACGCGTGGATTTCTCATGGGCCTGCTGCAAGAATTCTTTCGTAATGTCTTCGAAGAAGCCGCTGTCTACAAACCAAAGGCTTCGAGTTTCGAGCAGGCTAGTCCAGCCGAGCTGAATCGACATTTCGAAAAATCTAATTACGGCGACTTCCAATTGACGAATGCCGTGCGTCCGGCGATTGACTTGAAGGTTAAGCCCCAGCAAGGCTACCGTCACGACGTCTATGTTGACGAGGAGACTGGCACTCACGTGCCAGTGATCATTGCTTCGGCTTCCTCGGAAATCCTCTTCCAGCTCTTTCTCGACCTCGTTCGCCGCTTGGGTGAAACGGTAGATGTGGTTTTGGAGACCAGCCACAACCACGATGTCTCCGGTCATGTCGATCTCTATCGCGAGCAAATCGATATGCCGGTTCTCTCGAGTATCTTGAGCGAGTACGAGGAACTGCTCACGCATGATGGCTGTACTGGGATTGCAGTCTTGAACCCGCGGATTCCACAAGAAGTCCAGTTTGATGAGCACAAACTGCTAATCATTTACGGCAATCCACTGGAAGGCTTTGAGCAGCTCTTGGAGTCCTATGGCGTCCTTTGCCAGACCGAACTTCACTTCCTGACCGAAGCCGAGCATGTGCACTCGTCAACGGATGCCTTCCATCAGCAGTTCTCGATGCTGCAGGCCGAACTGGGTCTGGAGCAATCTCGCGAAGAGTAGAGAGCCGTTCTCCTTTTTGATTTTTTCGTCAGAGGGGTCTTCGCGCCAGCCCCCGGTTCGGCAGCGCGATAAAACCCAGCGCTCGGCGCAGGTCTCCCGACCTCGCCGGTTCCTCGACCTCCGGTCTCCTCTTGGCGTCTAATGAGGGTTCAGCATTGAACCGCCGTTGGCTTTCCGGTCCGATCGCAGCTGGTGCGTTGATTTCCACTTCAACAGGCAATTCGTCGAGACTTTGGGGCGTGCCGAACGTTTGAGGGCTGTGATTATTTCAGCTGCCGAACCGGGGGCTGGCGCGAAGCCCGGCTGAGTAAGAGGGGAACTCTCAGGAATTTCCTCGCCGACCTCGCTCTCGCATCGCGACGCCCTTCCCGATACCTCAGGGACGGGCCACCCGGAAGAGGCCGCGTTCTTCCTCTTCGTCAGCCGGTTCCTCGACCTCCGGTCTCCTCTTGGCGTCTAGTGAGGGTTCAGCGTTGAACCGACGTTGGCCCAAAGCCCACACCGCGGCTGCGACCCACCCTGCAGCTACAAGCCCTGTGCCCGCTGTCGTCCCTCCGCATGTTGTTGCTTGAATGTCTAGAATGGATACCCGCGCGTTCGTTTTCTCTGGAACCCAACTCGCGACCCACGCAGGTGCTTTGAGGAATGAGATGCAAAAACTGGAAGTGGAACTGAAATTTGTCGGCGCGGAGCCTGTTCGGCTGGAGCAGCAGCTAATCGAACGGGGCGCTCGACTTGGTGGAACCATGTCACAAGCCGACGAGTATTTCGCTCACCCCCAGCGCAATTTTGCCGAGACCGACGAAGCCTTGCGGGTCCGCTCTGAGGGGGACCGCCGCGTGCTGACTTACAAAGGGCCCAAACTGCCCGGAGCAGTCAAGATTCGGGAAGAGATTGAAGTCGATGTTGGGGCAGGCCAAGAATCCGGATTGAAAAGGATTTTGGATCAACTCGGTTTTCGTTCGGTTGCCGTCGTCGCCAAAACGCGGCGCAGCTGGCAGCTGACTTACGCGGGCTGGGATCTAAAAGTCGAAATTGACGATGTCCAACATCTCGGGAGTTTCGTCGAGATCGAGTCGGTTACCGATGCGCAAAGCGTTGCCGCAACCGAAGCCGCCATTTTGCAACTGGCACAGGAATTAGGGTTGGGCCGGGCATCGAAGGCAAGCTATTTGGGCTTGCTGCTCGGCGCGAAACGGGAGGACAGGGGAAACCAAACTTAACGCTTCGTTCACCCGCGTTTGTGAAAATAAATGGCGTTGAGCTAAAGGTAGCTCGCCCGTCCCTTTCTACGCCAGCCGCGCGAGCCGAGCCCGCAGGTCGGGAATGATTTCAGCTGGGATGAAGTTGGCCAGCTGGTCATCGTCAGCCAGCGGAGTGATCTGTTTGATCAAGCTGCTGGAGACGTGAGCGTAATCTCCGTCGGCCATCAGGAAGATGGTCTCCATATGCGGGTCGAGTCGCCGGTTGGCCATTGTCATCGTGAACTCGGCGGCGATATCTGTCAGCGGGCGGACGCCGCGAATCATCACGTTCGCTCCGCACGATTTGACAAACTGCACCGCCAAGCCGCTGAAGGTCCTAACCTCGACATTCCGTAATTTCTTAGTCACGCGAGTCACGAGTTCTAAGCGCTCATGCGGCTCGAACAGTGCGCTCTTCTCGATATTCTCGCCGATCCCGACGATCAGTTTTTCGACGAGCCGGCTCCCTCGCTCGATCACATTCAGATGTCCCAGCGTGATCGGATCGAACGAACCGGTATACACGGCGATTCGCATGAAGAGTCTCTGCTAAATGAGAGGTGGGGGGAGTTCAGTCGGCGACAACCGCTCCATAGTCTAAAGCAGGCAAATTGTGGGGGAAACTGGAAGCAAGCAAATGAAGTTGTAAATCTTTATTTGCCCGTCAGTTTATGGACTGCTGCAAACAAGCGGTCGAAATCGGACTCGTCATTGAAAGCGTGGACAGCGAGCCGCAATTTCCCGCCGCGGAAGCTGAGCACGACCTTTTCCGAGTGGAGTTGCTGTTTCAATTGCAGCGAGTCGCAGCCAGGGATTTCAAACGAGAGAATTCCCGATTTGACCGCGTCGCTGCTTCGGTCAGAAGCGAGCGCCCAGCCCGCTCGAATCATCCGCTCGGCGAGAACGTCGGTCAGTTCCAGTACTCGCTGGCCAATCGCCGAGTGTGTTGGCCCCAGCCCAAACTTGGCGAGCGTCTCGAGGCTGGCACCCAGTCCAATGAAGCCAGCCATGTTTTGCGTGCCGCTTTCATAACGCGAAGCCGCACGACGGAGATTCAAATCGACCCGCGAAAAATCATTTCCATGCGCGACGCTGTTCCAGCCAATATTCAGCGGCCGCAGCAAGTTGAGATGTTCCTCGCGGAGGTAAAACAGTCCAGCTCCTTCGGGGCCGAGCAACCACTTGTGTCCATCCGCTGCAAAAAAATCGATTGGCGTCTTGCGGACATCCAGCGGGAAGACGCCGAGCCCTTGGATCGCGTCGAGGAAGAACAGTGCACCTCGCTCGTGCACGCGTTCCGCTAACTCGCACGGATCGACTCGATAACCCGAAGCGTAGCCGACCCAACTGATGCTGACGATCCGCGTGCGCGAATCGATCGCGTCGAGCAGTCTGTTGACCGGCAGCCGCGATCCATCCAGCGGCACGACTCTGAGTTCAACGCCGCGGTCTTGCAGTTGCATCCAGGGATAAATGTTGGAAGGGAATTCATGATCGGGAATGACGACGTTGTCGCCGGTTTTCCAAGGGAAGCCCTCAGCAACGAGGTTGATCCCGAAACTCGTGTTGGGGACGAGACTGATTTCGCTGGGTTGTGCGTTGAACAGCTGAGCCGCCGTGTGACGGGCTCCCTCGTGCAGTTTCTGCCAGCCACCCCAAACTGCGTCGCCGTCGAGGAGTGCTTCGCTGGCCCAGCGCGAGATGCGGTCGAACGCAAGCTGTGGGATGGCTCCCACGGCGGCGTGATCGAAGTAGGCCCATCGCTGCGTGACGGGCATTTCCTTGCGGAACTGGCTCCAATCCATGGGCTGGTCCTTTGCGAGGTTGGTCTGATGAGCGGAGCCGGAAGGGGAGGTCGCTTGGATTTCGAGCATGTTGATTCAGGTGTCGGATGAGATATTTTGAGCCAAGACTCGGGGCGTTCCTTGTCGAACAGAGCGGTTGGCTGATGAATTTTTCGATTTTCGGCTCGACCCGCCATTGAGCTTGATTGAGTATTTCCCAGCCCACCGCTAGTTAATCTCCGCGGTTCACAGAGACTAAGAGCGAGCGTTTTGGGCCGGAAAAGACGGAAAAATCGTTCTGGGTGGCAATGCCGTGGCGGAAGGAGCGAGGATTGTCGAGGCTTTTAAGCGGGAAGCCGTGACCCACGGATGACACTTTAGAAAGCCCAATTATACTACCGTCTAGGTCTCGCTTGAGAACGGACCTTTTGAGGTGCGGTTGCCCGCGAGAGTTTGTTGTCTGTGTCGTTTTTCGGCCAAGGTTGTTTTCCGGCCAATAGAGGATGCCTGCGGAATGCAGAAGATATTGTGCTACATCGCGCTTGCCGGAGCGGCTCTCGTCTTTCTGCTGTTCGGAGCTGACCTGCTCTTCGGAATGCTCGGAATGGTGAATCTCGCCCCTTTCCGTTACACCAACCTGCTGATTGACGCGGTTTTTGCCGCTTGCGGCTTGGCGATCGGCATCATGAGCTGGTTCACGTTGCAGGAGCAGGTTTAACTCGGCTCCGCTTCTGACTCGGCTCCGCTTCTGACTCGCCTCCGCTTCTGACTCGCCTCCGCTACCCACTCGGCCAGGCTTTTATTCAACTGGCCATGCTTCGATTTGGGCTCTCTGCCGCCCTCCACTTTGGATAGCTCTCTGGGCAACTTCTACATGTCGCTCGGCAAAAACCGAGACTTTGTGGGCTTTTCTGGTTCCCTTTTCGCTCTTTGAGCAGCCAGTCGCACCGAAGGCTCTGGACATTTCTCAGCAAAAAAGGGATACTTATCCCTCGCAAATCGCGGGAAAGCAGTCCAATCGCTCCGCGACCTTTAACATTTCGAATGAGTCATTTACTTAGCCAGTCTTCACGAAGCCATGCCTAATAAAAAAGCTGCCTCCAAGCACATGCGTCAAACCCGCGTTCGTTCCAAGCACAATCGCTCGGTGCGAAGTGAACTTCGAACTCTCTCGCGGAAGGTGATGACGGCGGCAGAAGCAGGCAAGATCGAAGAAGCCGAAGCTGGCTACAAGGTTGCCTCCAAGCGACTCGATCAGGCAGCATCCAAGAACGTAATTCACAAAAATGCCGCCTCGAGAAAGAAGTCGCGACTCTCGCACGCGATTGTTAAAGCCAAGGGCTCAGCCAAGTAACTCGTGGCGAAGTAAGCAGACTGGCTCGCGTTTGCAGCTGTGCTGGCCGAGCGCAATTTCAAAGCTTAAAAAAATTTCAAAGCCGGTGTGATTCCGATCACGCTGGCTTTTTTGTTAGCCGCTCAAATAGTCGATAAAGAATTACTTGCACCAGCCGCGGGTGATCGCAACATGTCACTCGGCTGGTCGACTAAGGTTGCTCTGGCTCCAAATTTAGTCAAATCTCGAATCGATTTCTTGACCTCGGCTGTGCGACCACCGAAACTTGGAAGGCTGTAATCTATCCCGTACACCCCGGAGCTCGACCATGGATTCCTCGGACGACCTCTCCAGTTCGCTAGGCGAACTCCTAAACAAAGCACCGCAAGAAGCCGAGGCGATTTGGGCCGAGTTCTTTCCGCGGATGCTCAAGCTGGCCAAAGTCAAGCTGGGCGGGATGCAGCTGCGAACATTCGATGAGGAAGATGTGGCGCTCAGCGCGATGAACAGCTTCTTCCGCGGCAAGAATGATGGCCGCTTCGAGCGACTCGACAGCCGCGACGAAATGTGGCGACTGCTCGCGACGATTACTGTCCGCAAGGTGACCTCTCAGCGGCGCAAGGCGATGGCCGACAAGCGCGGAGCAGGAGCCATTCGCGGGGAGTCGATCTTTTTTAACCCGGCGAATGCCGACAGCAGCATGATTGCCGGCCTCGGCAATTTTTCGGATGATCGGCTGCTCCCCGATACGACTGAAGAGATTCTGAAGAACTGCGAACACCTGCTGGAGAAACTGGACGACGAGAAGCTGCGGCGAACGGCCATCATGCGGCTGGAGGGTTTCAGCAATCAGGAGATCTCTGAGGAACTCGGCTGCAGCGTCGCCCGCACCAAACAGCGACTACAGCGAATCCGAGAACTCTGGGGCGATTTGCCCGAGGCCGAATAGGTCGCCGAGAGATCGTAGAACGATTGTCCTCAATGTGTGTTGGGGACAACTGTTCTACGATCAGCTCGTAAAACGAACTCGGCCGCTGAGGAGTTGGTTGCTCCTCGCGGCCGA
>JBJTQD010000494.1:0-4044 GCA_046075445.1 Planctomycetota bacterium | reverse complement strand
CTCGACCAGTGTGAACGCCACGCCCGTTTTCCCCATCCGTCCCGTGCGTCCCACGCGGTGCACGTAGTCATCGCTGAGTTCAGGAATATCGAAATTGATGATATGGGAAATGTTGCTGACATCAATTCCGCGTCCCACCACATCGGTCGCGACAAGGTAATTGACCTTCCCTTCACGGAACGCTTGCATCATTCGATCGCGTGCAGGCTGAGTCATATCGCCGTGAATTGTCCCCAAGCCCGGCAGTAAATTGGCCTTGAGCAGTTTGCGGTAGAGCCGCTCTGTGCCCAGCTTTGTCCGGCAGAAAATAATCGCCTGGCTCGGCTGCTCTCGTTCCAGCAATTTCAGCAACACCTCCAGTTTCATCTCCTCGGGCATCCGCAGGAAGAACTGGTCGATCGTCTCGGCCGAAACCTTGTCTTGAGAGAAATTAATCCGCTTCGGGCGATTCATGTATCGCTTGGCCAACTGCAGAATCTGCTCGGGTACTGTCGCGCTGAGCAGCAGTGTTTGCCGACTTCGCGGACACTGCTTGAGAATCCTCTCGATGTCCGGGCGGAAGCCGATATCGAGCATCCGATCTGCCTCGTCGAGCACAACGCATTTCAGCTTGGAAACATCCAGCGTTCTGCGACCCATATGGTCGAGCACGCGCCCAGGCGTACCTACGACAACATTGGCTCCGCGTTTCAATTGGTTGATCTGAGTCTGCATCGGCTTGCCGCCGTAGAGGCAAACGATATGTATTTCCTGACCAGCGGCCAAGCGGGTCACTTCGGTTGCGACCTGCCCAGCCAACTCGCGCGTTGGCGTGAGAATCAAAGCCTGTGGTTCGGCCCGCGAGAGATCGATCCGCTCAAGAATCGGAATACCAAAGGCAGCCGTCTTGCCAGTTCCGGTTTGAGCTTGGCCAACCAAATCGTGGTTCTCCAAAGCCAATGGGATCATGGCGGCCTGAATCGGTGAGGGTTTGACAAAGCCGATTTTCGCGAGTGTCGCGAGCATCGATTCCGAAAGACCCATATGAAGAAAGTCGAGTTGTTGTTTCCGTGTCGTTACCAAAGTCTCAAACCAATTCAATTCAAGTTTCGTGATGGATGGTCAGTGGCTCTGCTCAATTCCAAATGTTGTGAGCGGCCCTGTTTCGCTGAGGTCGATAAGCTCAAAGCCCAAATAGGAAAAGCCCCGCAGGAAAGGCCCCGCAGGAAAGCCCAGTTGGGGCTGTAGCCTCGATCGCCGGGGGATAAAGCGGAAGGCCCCCCAGGCTGCGGTCCTGATTGCTTTTCTTGCTCGTCTCGGAACTGACGTTCTGGGAATGGGTACTGCAGAGTACCGATGCAACCCTCTCAAATCGCTTTCTGAGCACTACAATATAACGCTCGGGGGAATTTTCTCCGAGGCCCAAACTTGCCGCTCAACCCCCACTTTCCTCCATGTCTCTCCAAACGCTGCTCGAACAGATATTTCCCACCGGGGCCCAAAGCCCGTTCGAACCATCTCCGGCCTCTTGGAATCAACAGACGTCCCAACTGACAACCGGCGAAATCCGCGAGTTTCTCGTCGCCGTCAGCCGTAATTCTGAGCGGCTGGGCAGTCGTGCCTCACAAATTCCCGTTCAAGCCTTGGCCGAAGCCATCGCCCGGCGAGCCGATTTTGCGATCCTGTTCGACGCCTCTTTTTTGCCAGACCTGATTGCCGCCTACCAATCGACCCCCGCCGACGCTCAGCTCCGGGGAATCTGGCTGCAATGGCTTGCTCAAAGCAACTCGCCGGAAGCTTGGCTCACTTGGGCCGAACTGACCGCCGAATCACCACCGCTGAATGAACAAGCGATCCCACCTGCGGTCACTCCACTGCTGAAGAACGCTCGCCTGCCTGACCACTTTTATTCGCGCCTGCTCTCAGGCGCGTTGGCTCATCCAACACTCGCGCCAGTCTGCCTCGACTTGATGAACTATCAGACCCGGACTCGGGTCGTCGCGAAGCACCCGGCAACTCCGCAGGCCGGAATGCTCAATCAACTTCTCGGAGCAACGGTTTACCAGCTGAAGAAAATTGAGCTGGGCGAAGTAACCTCTGAGCAATCTCCGGAGCGCATTCGCAAGGCTGTTGCAGATGCCGTCGCGTTGGTTGTATCGCTTTGTGACGCGATGGCTTTCTGCGAATACGATGCTGCAGCCGAGAACTTGCGCGAAGCCGCTTCGCTTCGACACCGACAAGTTCAAACCGAAGCCGCAGCTGCTCTGGCTCGCTTGGGTTTTGACGAAGGAGTCGACCAACTCGTCCGACTTGCCTCCGAGCCAGTCGCCAGACCGCGCGTGCTGACCTACGCCGAAGAGCTGGAACTGCTTGGACAAATTCCCGAACAGCACCGCAGCGACCTCGCCTTAGCGGAAAGTAAACTCGCGCTGTGGCTTGCCGACCCGCGAAACTTTGGAGTCGCGCCGAGCAAGATCGAACTCTTTGACGCCCGCGAGATGTATTGGCCGAGCTATGAGCATCCGGTTCTCTGCTACCTCCTGAAATTCAAGTATGGCCTGGGCAGCCAAGCCTATGAGAACATCGGAATTGTCGGCCCGACCGTGTTCGCTTTTCGTGAAGACCTCCGCTGGCTGGAACTGGATGATGTCTACGCCGCCTTCGCTGGTTGGCAAGCCGAACACGCAGAACTTTATGAACTTCCTCCCGAAGTTGCTTTGCAATCCCACCAGCCGCTGGTCCAGCGCTCTCTGCAGCTGCTCGAGGCGCATGACTTTTCTGAGCCTGAAGTCGAACTGCTCGGGCACTTTTTCGGCGAATGGCTGTTAGTGCTTTCTGCCCGCAGCCCGCACGGTGACGGCTTTGCCATTACCGACGGCAAGGTTGTGAATTGGTTTGGCAACTCTGACGATCAACCCGTGTCGGCTCAATTCGCTTATCTGGTTTATCGAGGGCGGCGACTCCTCCGAGCCTTTAACGAGACCAACTGAATCGCGGCAAAAAGCGAATTCCCCGGAGCGGCCCGTCGCTTGACCCCTCAGGCAAATCCGTGATAGAGTCACTTTCGCATTAAATTCCCCGTAATGGACGTTTGCTGGCATGACTGAACTCTCTGACCCACGGCCCAACCGAATTCTGATCGTTGACGACAATCAGGCCAACCGGGAATTGCTCGAGGCCTATCTCTCAACGCTCGACTGCGAACTCGATATCGCCGTCGATGGCCGTGAGGCTCTCGATAAAGCGCGGACCTTCCGCCCAGACCTGATTCTGCTCGACGTCATGATGCCCAAACTCAGCGGCTTTGAAGTCTGCCAGAAAATCAAACAGGATACGGAACTAAAAGGGACCATGATCCTGATGGTCACCGCTCTGAATGAGCTGGGAGACATCGAGCGCGCGGTCGATGCCGGAACGAACGACTTTCTCTCCAAGCCGGTCCAAAAACTGGAACTGCTCAAGCGAGTCGAAAATCTACTCGCCCTCAAAGGTGTGACTGACGAAAACGAACGCCTCCGCCAGTACATCCAACGAATGGAAGACCAAGCCCGCACACGCGGGTAGAGCAGTTGCCATCATCTTTGTGCTCAACCGCTCAAAAACTCGATCGGACTCTCCGAACTGAGCTTTCCGCGAGCGAGCCCAATCGTTCTACACTTTCAATTGGCTTTCAATACTTTCCAGCAAAATTCACCTCCACAGTCTCAAGGCAAACTGACGCGGGTAACTCTCGATTCAGCTCGCCTGAGACGAAGTCGACGATCTCGCTTGCGATTGCTGCTGGCGCGATGACCTCGACTCGCACTTGATCAACGGGGTCTTTACCTTCAAGCATTCGGCTGCGACCCGCGCCATGACAGGGCATACTCGTGTATCCGGAAGCGCCTGCCTGAGCGATTCGCTCGACCAACTTCGCCTCCAAGCTTCGATCGGTAACGATCGTTACTCGCTTAAGCGGCGTGAAGGCTCGCTTCCTCGCTGCGAGTGGATGCCCTGAGAACTGGCGGTGCCCCTCGAGTCCGCGCACCTCCAACTTCACTCCTGCGCGATGAAATTCATCCTCGA
>JBJTQD010000493.1:0-2565 GCA_046075445.1 Planctomycetota bacterium | reverse complement strand
GTGGAGCTCGAACAGCTGTCGTAATTTTGGTTTTATCATCACGGTTCGGATTAACGGTTTCTTTTGTTGCGTCATGAACCAATATTGCTGTACGAGATGCATAACTCGCGTTTTCTTTATTTTTTGGGAAGCTACATTTGCACCATCAAGCTGCTCGATGACACGCTTCGCGAAGCGTTTAACATCGCGGCGAAAGAGCTTAAGCCACTCGACTCGAGCTTCGTTCAATTACTACGGGCGACAGCGGCAGCCTTGCCGGAACAGTTTCACAAACTAGCAGGCGAGTCGACTCTGATTCGGCTGGTCAGCCTGCAACTTGCCGCCACCCCGCAACTATCTTTTGGGTTTTCATGGGAGGATTCGACAATGGTTACGATTACCCAGCAGTTCGAATTTTCCGCCGCTCATCGGCTGAATTGCCGCGAGCTTTCTCCCGAGCAGAATCGGGAACTTTTCGGCAAGTGCAATAACCCGAATGGGCATGGCCACAACTATGTCGTCGAGGTCACGGCTGGAATGCCCGAGCAGGCAAAGCGAGACGTGTCCGACTGGACGCTTGCCCAGTTTGAATCCACCGTCAAGCGAATTGTGGTCGACCGATTTGACCATCGTCATTTGAATGAAGACGTGGCGGAGTTCCGCGATCTCAACCCGAGCGTTGAGAACATTGCGGATGTCTGTTTCCGCTTGCTGGAACGGGAGGTCGCTCCGCTGCGCCTAGTCAACGTGCGGGTATACGAGACGCCCAAGACTTGGGCCGACCGCCGGGCCTGAAATTCGGCGAGCTTTAGTAACGAGCGGCGCTGGTCGCGCGTTTGACTTCGAACCGCATCAATTCCAAGTCGGCTCGCTGGCCGGTGAACAATTCGAATTGCCGGGCGGCTTGGTGCACGAACATATCGACGCCCGTAAGCGTGTCGCAACCCGCGGCGCGGGCATGTTTGATGAATAGCGTTTGCTCTGGATTGTAAATCGTTTCGAATACCAGAGTGTGTTTGTCGAACCAGCCTTCTTCGTAGGGAGTTTCGTCCATGTTGGGAAACATGCCGCAAGATGTGCAGTTGATCAGAATGTCGTGCGGGTAGTTCTGACGAATCGGCCAGTCGATGGACTTTACCTTCAGGCTCTGGGCCAACGCTTCTGACTTGCGGTAATCGCGAGCCGACACCGTTACGAATGCACCCGCACGCCGTAAGCCCCAGGCCAGCGTTCGCGCGATACCGCCGGCGCCAAGAATCAAGATCCGCCGCTCTGCGAACGGTTCCGGGACGGTTAGATCGATCTCCAGTTTTTTGGCGAGGACCGTCAAAGCAGCTTCAAGGTCGGTGTTGTAGCCAAACGCGACTCCGTCTTTCATAACGACCGTGTTCGCAGCGCGAATGCCGGCAACCG
The DNA here is from genome assembly GCA_046075445.1 of Planctomycetota bacterium. GTDB lineage: Bacteria > Planctomycetota > Planctomycetia > Pirellulales > Pirellulaceae > BJ22. The sequence continues at coordinate 1,173 of JBJTQD010000493.1, read as the reverse complement.
AATCGTCGAGCACATTGAGGTGCTTGAGAATTTTCTCTTTGTGCGGTGTGGTGACGCTGAGTCCGCGAATATCCATACCGGGGCAAGCAGCCATGAACTCATCCAAATTCGCTGCCGAAACCCGGAACGGGAGGTAGATCAGGTCCAGCCCCGCTTTGCGAATCATCGCGTTGTGAACCTTGGGGCTGAGGCTTTGAGCGACGGGGTCGGCAATGACTCCGTAGATTCCCGTCTTGCTGGTGATTTGGTCGTAGCGGAATTCTTCGACCATCTGCTGCAGCGTCATTTGGCCGGGGGCCAAGAGGCGATCTTCGGTGAGTGAAGCATAGGTCCATGGCGACCCAAATTTGCCGCAGAGGATGCGGCTGATGACACCCATCTCGCCCATGCAAAAGGCGACAGTCGGGATTTTCGAGTCGCGGCAGAGCCGCAGGATTCGAATGTTATCGATCGGGTTATTGGCCAAAGTGGCGATCTTGATCACGTCCGGATCGAGTTTGGCCAGACTTTGGTGAATCTGCTCGAGGTTCGCGGGCGTCTCGGCAAAATTGTGGTAGCTGACAATTCGCTTCGTCTTCCCGTACCTGGGGACCTTGCCTGCGATGTCATGCTCCAAGTCGACATAGTCTGCGCCGTTGGCGATCGCTGTGCGAAGCAGTGTCAGTCTTTCGTCCTCGGAACGAAGCCACTTACCGCCATCGCTTGGTCGGCGGACCGTTGCGATGACCGGACACTTACGACTTTCCAGTAATCGTCCGAGGTTTACCGCGCGCCGGATGTAATCAAGGCGCAGTTCGACCAGTCCCACGCCTTGGGAGGCGAGGTGTTCGAGTTCAGCGATCATCATGCGATGTCGCCCGCGGCCGATGCTGACGCAAATCATGAGGAGGCGGGTGCTGTGGGAGGGGAAATGGAGGTGTTTGGGATGCGGCTGAGCAAGAACAATTGCATCCGCAACTTGAGTTCCATGCCGGTTTTCGGACGGCACAATCTAACACCCTCTGGGGGTGGGTTAAAAGCGTACGGGTGAAAGCTCGCAACCGCTTCCTATTCTGATTCGACTGGGCAGATGTTCCAAGGCGAATTGTCAGGAGAGAGTTAGATGTCGACGGAATTGGGTGAAAACCCCTCAAGACCGGTAAATTGAACCCAGTTACATTGTCGCCTGCCCAC
>JBJTQD010000492.1:0-1520 GCA_046075445.1 Planctomycetota bacterium | reverse complement strand
GATGCGCAAAACAACCTGCGGTCGCAATGGTCACGAGTCATCCGCGAAGCGTATCGCGACGCCCCGAAAGCCGCTTTCCTGCTGCACGCGGGCGACCTGATCAGCACGGCTGAGGCCGACCCGGATTGGGGTGAGTGGTTTGAAGCGGGTGGCTTCATCAATCGCATGATTCCCAATCTCGCCGTTCCCGGAAACCATGAGATGGCCAAGGACGCGGAGGGCACGTCGCGAACGACCATTCACTGGCGATCCCAGTTTGAATTTCCGCTCAATGGGCCGGCGGGACTCGAGGAGACTTGCTTTACCCTGACTTACCACAATCTGCGACTGATCGCGCTCGACAGCAATCAAATGCTCGACGTGCAAGCAAAGTGGCTCGAAGAGACTCTGCAGTCGAATCAGTCCAAATGGGTCATCTGCTTCTTCCACCATCCCGTCTTTTCGACCGGTAGCGGACGCGATAACGAGTTGCTGCGAAAGCTCTAGAAACCGATTTTTGACAAGTATCGAGTCGACCTCGTGCTCCAAGGTCACGATCACTCCTACGGTCGAACGGGGCTTCACGTCCCATCGATCGAAGATTGGAAAATAGCTGTTGAAGAAAAGAAGCGTCTCGACCCCAAAGGAGAATTGAATCTTCCCTATGGTGTCCAGAATCTGGAACCGACCAGCGGAACCGTTTACGTCGTCTCCGTCAGCGGCCCCAAAATGTACAACAACAGCCGCCCGCCCTTCATGCCTCGACTCGCCGAGGACACGCAGTTGTATCAAGTCATCTCGATCGACGGGACGAAACTGAGATTTGAAGCTCGCACGGCGACGGGCAAATTGTATGATGCGTTTGAGTTAGTGAAAGCAAAAGGCGAGATTAATCAACTAGTCGAACTCGAGCCAGAGAGCTCCCTTCGGTTAAGAGACGCAAAACCGAAATCTGAAGCGAAGGCCAATCAAGAGCGATAGACCTGGAGGATGAGCGTCCGACTTACATCGTCTGTCATTGAAGTTAATCCGCATCCAGCAAATCTTGCCGTCGCTCTCGCGTCCGCAAGAGGCTCTGTTGTCTTCGCCATTCCATAATTTCTTTGTGGTTCCCATTCAGTAACACTTCAGGAACGGTTAAACCACGAAACTCACGAGGCCGGGAGTATTGGGGATACTCGAGTAAGCGATTGCCTCGGGAAAATGAATCTTCAATGCTGCTTTGTTCATCCCCCAGCACCCCGGGGACCATGCGGACTAAGGAATCGATCAGCACCATAGCCGCAACCTCACCGCCATTGAGAACATAATCTCCAATCGAGATCTCTCGTGGTCGCAGCAGGTCCATGACTCGCTGGTCAAAGCCCTCGTATCGCCCGCAAAGCAGAATTTTTCTCGGCGCAGTCGAAGCCAACTCCTCAACGAGTCTTTGATTGAGCCGCTCTCCGGATGGTGTTAGCAGAATCACTTCGCCTGGCATCGCAGTTTCCGCGGCGCCGGCATCTTGTTTCGTCTGCGTTTCCGAGCTAACCGCAATGGAC
>JBJTQD010000491.1:0-758 GCA_046075445.1 Planctomycetota bacterium | reverse complement strand
TGCACCCGCCGAGGCTTATCTCGCAGAGGCGAGCCGCTTCCAAGACTCAGTCCACTGCGGCATGCTGATCGGCCACAATCCAGGAGTTTCGATCTTGGTTGGCAAAGTCGCCGAAGAAATCGACCATATGCCAACCTGTTCGGCAGCCGTATTCCGCTTGGCTGCCGATCACTGGAGTGAGTTGGCAAGACTTGGAGTCGGCGGTCTTCGGTTGGTTGCTTTCCAAGCCCCGAAAAAATTACCAGCGAATGAGTAGGCGATCACCAACCCACGCTTGCGTGCCGTCGGGTAGCCATTCTTAGCTGTCGGCCCGCGTGTCCAGTGCGGATTCAGGCGCGAGGTCGACTCCTTCTTTCGCAGTATTGCCGCCCTTGTTTTGATTGTCGTGAATTGAAGGGCCGATGAGTTCAGCGATATCTCCGCGGTCGAGTTCCTCTCGCTTTACAAGCCCCTCGGCGATCTTATCGAGGTCGACCCGGCGTTGCTCGAGTAGGTCGACTGCCGCAGCGGAGGCGGACTGAAGGATTTTCGTCACCTCCTCATCGATTACTTCCATCGTATGCTCGCTGAACTGACGATTCTGATGGATTTCACGACCCAAGAACGGGTCCTCGTCAGTCATCTTGTAGCTGACTGGGCCGAGCCGGTTGCTCATGCCCCAGTGCGTGACCATTCTTCGAGCCATCTGCGTGGCTCGTTCGAGGTCGTTTTCTGCTCCGACTGTAAATTCGTTGTAGACAATCTTTTCGGCAGCTCGG
>JBJTQD010000490.1:0-1946 GCA_046075445.1 Planctomycetota bacterium | reverse complement strand
GAAGACGGCATCAATAAGACTCTCTTGTCGCTTTCACTCCTTGCATTCTTCTGCGTCCGTCCCCCGTTCGATGCTGACCAGCAACTGATTACTTGGCTGCAGCGGATCAGCGCAAAATTCACGAGCGAACTTCTGGATTTGGTTGGCTACGCCCATTACATGCCGGGTACCGTGTTTATTGCGCCCGGGGGTAAAAGCTTCGAAGTTGAGCAAGCCTGTAGCGGCGTGCAGTCATTCTTCAGCCTCTTGTTCGTCGCGATCCTACTTGTCGTGATGCAGCGGAGAAACTGGTTCCGGGGCGGGCTTTTGATTTTAAGCGCTGCGTTTTGGGCGATTTTCATGAATACCGTTCGGATTCTCGCCATCCCATTTGCAGATCGCCTGTTCGAGTGGGACCTTTCCACCGGGGACGCGCACGAAGTCTTGGGATACTTAACGCTGCTTCTCGGAATCGTCATGCTTCTGAGCACGGATCAACTGCTGCTCTTTGTTTTTGGTCCTGTTGAGGCGTTCGGGGAAGAGCGTAAGAGTTCTTTCCGAAACTTCACCAAGTTCTGGAACAAAGTGATCAGCGGGCAAGCCAAGTCGACTGATCTTTTGCGACGCGAGATGGGAGTGGTTGCTCGGGCTTGCACTTGGTTAGTAGCGGGTATTCTCTCAGTCGGAGTCTTTTGGAATCTGTACGATGTTTACCAGTCTTGGGTAAATAGCGACCTAAAACTTCGATTCTTTGACTCCGATGTTCTTGTTCCGCTCGCCGAAAAAGACCTGCCGCCGAGTCTAGGTGAATGGACGTTGGCTGAAAACGGTTACCAAGTCAGCAACCGAGAACGAGGAAGCGACTACGGCCAAATCTCAAACTCTTGGACTTACCGGAGCGGCCGGAACCCGGTCATTTTTTCATTCGACCAAGCTTTTCCGGGCTGGCACGACCTGACGATTTGCTACCGCAGCATGGGCTGGAAAGAGCCAGCCAATGTCCGCTTCACTAAGTTGCCGGCAAGCGATGGAACGGCCCGCTCGAAGGAGTGGAATTATGTCGTTTGCGACTTCTACAAAGACACCGGAGAAAAGGGATTTTTGGTCTTTAGCCTCTTTGACGCATTCGGGGAAGCCTATGATTGCCCCAAAAAATTCGATTACTGGTCGGCATTGCCTGATCGAGTTATTTCCCGGATGAACCACCGAATTCGCTCAAGCCTTTTCCGAGGTGAAACTTATCAGGTTCAAGCCTTCGTTACATCGTATGGTACGATCGAAGATGACACCAAAGAGGAAGTCATCGCAAAGTTTCTTGAAGTTAGAGAGTTAATGCGAGACCAGTTTATGGTCCGGCGAAAAAGCGAGGGATTGAAGTCGGTTGAAGAGGCCGTCGGCACGAATTAGGCAAGAGCTTTTACACATTTGGCCCGACTTTTACCCAACTGTCCTTCTTTTGCCTCTAACTGTGCGTTGATGTGTGCCACGGAAACCGGGTAACTAAATCCTCTCTTATTCACCGCGGTTACCCAATTGCCCCACCCGACTGACGCCTCCAGATCCTTCGCCCAAAAACGGCAGTTAGCTGCCTTTGTCGCGTGCTTGGTGGTCGCAGGTTTCGCCATTTTTTCAGCAGTGTATCTTGTTGGTGGCCGAGACTGCTTTGAGAAGACGCTGAAAGCTTTGTTCGCCCCGGTTGGGCTCGTCTGGCTTGGCCTGCTTATCCAAGCTACTGCGTTTTTCTGGACAAAGAAAACAAAAGCTGCCGTCTTCAGTTTTGTCCTTTGGCTTTTGCTCACCCTCGCAGGTAACCAATTAGTCGCCAATTGGGCCAGTCGGTATTTGGAAGCCCCCTTTCTGGAAACCAAAGTTAATTCGCTCGGCGAGTTCGACGCGGTCTTGGTTTTGGGTGGGACCACAAGCGTGACTCCGTCAGGAGACTTGCAAGGCGGGTCAAGAGTTTTCGC
>JBJTQD010000489.1:0-4527 GCA_046075445.1 Planctomycetota bacterium | reverse complement strand
CCAAGGGCTTGGAGGGCGGGAGTCTCACGGAGGTTCTAGCCGGAGATGTATCCAAGGGAGTTAAGCGTGCGAGGGAAGGGCTCTGCTTTCATTTTCCACACTATCAAAGCGAGGGCGGTCCGCAATCTTCGATTCGAGTCGGCGACCTCAAGCTGATTCACTTCTATGAAAAAGACAACGACATGTTGTTTGATCTGGCCGCTGACCTCCAAGAACGGAACGATCTCGCAGCGAAACGGCCCCAGTTCGGAGCCGACGAAGTTGAAAGAGCTTCAGCAAACGTTGGCGGCGTGGCAAAAGGAAACCGGCGCGTCGATTCCGACCAAAGCCAATCCGGCATACAAGCCCGGTGCGACTCAGCAACGAGGTGGCGCAGGCGGTGGAGGTGCTGGGCGTGATCGCGGTCGAGAAGGGCAAATGCAGCGCGGCGGTGGAGGCGCTGGTGGCGGCCGTCAACGGGGCGGCGGTGGAGGTGGCAGCTACTAACTTAAGCGTTCACTCGTCTCTTTGAGTCTGACCGCTATCGCAAAACCTGCGAGTCGACAGCTGCCGTCCAAGCGTCCGGTCCTCCGCCGAGATAGCCATTGGATTTACCGACGACTTCGCCTTGAGGCGACAAAACCAAAACGGTGGGAAAACGGCGCACGCTATAGTGCGTGAGTAGCTCCTGATTCTGCTGAGCCAACTCTGGGCTGAGCGGTGTTCGTTTTGGGTAATCGAGTTCCAGCAGCACAAAGCGGTCCCGAGCCCAATTCTCGAACTCGGGCGTCGCGAGAACTTCGCGGTGCAATTGCATACAAGGTTGGCAGAAATCACTTCCAGTGAAAAAAGCCAAGACTTGTTTGCCCTCGGACGCAGCCTGACTAAGGGCTTCCTGGTAATTGTTCGTCCAAAGCGCTGCCGGAGGTGCGTCGCCCAGCGTCATGCTCACGCCATCAGCCCCGTCTTCGACGACAGGTTCAGCGAGCGAATCTGCCTCCGGGTCGGAGGGAAGCATCGGAGGGGGAGCGAACGCCTTGGAGAGCGAAAAATCTCCCATGCCAGGAGTGCGACAACCGAGGGTTAGCAGCGTCAAACAGACAAAGCCGAGGGCCGGCAACTGAAAACGAGCAAAGTGGCGGCTCACCATGAGGCCCTCAAAGAAATGCAAGGCAGGGAATTTGGCTGGAGGGTAGCTGGAATCTCCGCTTCCCGCCACGCCAATAAGCCCGCCTTTTCAGCGTTTCTGAAAGAGGGATGGCCCCAAAATGGGAGTTGTTTTAGGAGGAGGATAGCCACTGCTGGGCAATCGCACGCAACTCGACCGGGTTGAGCGGTGTGGCTGCGTTATCGTCGAAGAATCGGAGCTCTAGATCGGCAATCGTTTTCCGCAAGTCAGCTCGTGCAGCTGAATCCAGCCGCGAATTGCGTTCGACGTCCTGCAGCAACTGAATTGCCTGAAAGGGCGTCAACTCCTCAGGAAGCTCGCGGGCCTTTGCTACCGATTTGCCGCTTCGTAATGCCGAGCGAATTCCCCAGCCGAGTAATCCCAACGCAGCCAGTCCGCCCAGACCCCAAGGCCAATAACGTTGCCATGAGAGGGACTCAGAATAGCGGGATGTTAGCTGCACCGTTTGCCCCTCGGTCTTGAGGTCGGCATCGTTGTAACGCTGGTAGACGACTTCGCCAGCTTCCACGGCGGGAGCCGCGAAGCCAAAGGTTTCGGGTTGCTTGTTGTTCGCGGGGGCGGATTCCAGATGCAGGACCCAGCCGCGCTCGCTGAGCACGACATTGTCAGTAGCCTCAGCATCAAATCGCGTCACCGAGACTCCGTTATCTTCAACGTCGCCCAACTTAAATCCAGGAAACTCCAGCTTGGGGAGGATCGTTTCCAAATTGGGCAGCAGCCCTTCGCCAGCCGCTTTGACCTCAACCAATAGCTCGCCTTTGTCTGCCTGTCGTTCATCGAGAATCTGGGTCAAGCTGCGGAGTTTAAAAGGACGGGGCTCGGGTGTCGCCACTGCGCAATCGAGCGGAAGGGCAGGGGACTCGATTGGCAAGATCGCGTAGCCCGTGGTGTCGAGGAAATCGAGGTCCAGCTTCAGCGCTGGTAGCCGGTCCACCTGCGGACCGCGGCTCTTAAGGAGAAGGTAAGCGTAAGGCGTGCGGCGCCATCCGTCCGGCTGCGCCGACCGTGAGTTCACATCGGGCACTTGGAAGGTGACGGAGAGGATATCGAAGTGTTCTTGCAGGGAATTGCGAACGAACTACTCGAATTTGTCGCGGTAATTTTCCAGTGGTCGCCCGTAGTTGTAGGCGAACATGTTGTTGGCATTTTGATTCGTCAGGTAACGTCCAAAACCGCCCGATTCACGTTCAATTTCCCGCGTGTGCAAGAGGTTGACGTAAACGCCGAACGGGGCGGTGCCAACTCGGTCGGTGCCATCGACTTGGGTTTCAAGTTTGATCTCGCTGACCAAATCGTTGTAGTAATCGAAAACGGCTCGAGCATCGCGAGCTTGAGGGTGGTCCCCTACGATTGAGAATCCGCCGCGCAGGTAACGCGACTTCACCGAGGGCTTCGCATTGCTCATACGGGTAAAAATCAAGTTTGCGAAACGTGCCAGATGCCACTCGGAATGCGGCGCAGGGAGGCCATTGATCGCATCGGCAATCTGCTTGTACTGTGTCTCGTCGGCTACCTGTTTCTCATCGACGAGCTTGAGGTCGCAGGCGCCGAGCGAAGCATAGAACCAACGTTCGTAAACGTCCGTGTTCCGCTGGTTGGGTTCGAGCGAGGAAACTTGGCGAGCGTAAGCGTCCGCCGCTTTGTGGAAAACATCGAACGCCGCGCGGCGACGAGGAGCAAACTCGGGACTCGATTTCAATTCGGCTTGGTAACCGTTCTCGTCGTGAAGCAGCGCAGCTTGCAGCGTCAACAAGCCCGGATCATCTGGATGCTTCTCCGCGGCCTTTGCCATCAATTGATTCGCTGCCTTGTATCCCGCGACGACCTCTGCTTCGACCTCTTTGCGGTTGCGTTTGGTTTTGGCTTGCTTTTGGACTTCAACTTCGCGCCATACGCTGGCCAAACCTTCGCGCATCTGCTGGCCTAAGGTTGCGATCACCTTCGGGGGTATCTGGTCCATCGGACCAAATACTTTCTCCAAGTCTTCTGTTTTGTAGACTTCGGCAAAGCTGTGGCTGGTCAGAAACGCCCCGACGAGCAGCTCCGGATCAAGCTCTTCGCCATTCAATTGGCGAAGCTTAGGAACCAGCTGAGAGAGCTCTTCCAAATTGCGTACTTGTTTTGATCGCGTCAGTGGAATGCTTTCGGCCTTGCTTTCAAATCCGTACATGAACATGTAGGGATTGCTTTTCTGCTTTTCGGAATTTGGATTATGGTTTTTCGTCCAAACGGTAAGAAACTCGCGAACGAGGGCTTTGGAAAGTCGCGGGTGCGATTGACCTAGTTTCTCGATGAACGGCAGCGCGAGACTCTCTTGGCCGACTTTCAGGTACAGCTGGGCAATCGAAAACCAATATTTCGGTTGTAAGCTCGGGTCGAGTTGAGCAACCCAGGCTTCACTTGGTCGGACATCGATCAACTCGGCGGTGCGAATCGGATTGACTCGCTGGCCTCGCATTTGCATTTCGCCCATGCTTTCATCGTAGTAGAAAATGTTGCCGTACATATCGCGGCGCATCTGCGGTCCGAAACTTGTTGAGAGGTCATCCGTGTAGGAAATCGGTACCTCGCGCAGCCAGTTGCTCGCCAGCAACTCAAGCACCTCTCTCCATTGGCTGGCTTGAGCGGGATTCGCTTTTAAGAGAGCCTCGACCGCGCTGGTCTGGAGCTTCAAAAGCTGAAGGCGTCGTCCTTCTTCGAACATCGATTGGGTCAGCGCTGTCGCTGATTCGCCTCCGATGCCGCTGAGGATTGCAATTCCACGCGTCGGTTCAGCAGTGAAGCTGGCCTCGAGCCATTCCTGACCAAGTTCCTTGCGCACTTTGGTCGCGAGATCGAGAGCTTGGGTGATGGCGGTTAATTTGAGTGGCCCATCGGTTTTCACCCCAGCGAGGACGGCGAGTGTTGCGTTCCAAGCTTTCTCAAGCGTCGCCGTTTTCGGCTCGCGTTCGTAATCGCCGGCAAAAATTTTGCTGAGCAGCGTCAGCGCCTCGAAATCATTTGCTTTTAAGGCATCGTCGAGTGTTGGCAAGAAAGTGGCTGCGGCGTCAAGTTCTGAGGCGGCGACCAGCAGCTTGGCGGCTTGATTGCGGTTGCAGAGCTGTTCGGTTTCGGGGCGAGCCGTTTCGTTAGTTAGTGCAGTTACGAGTTCTTCCCGGGCTCGACCTTGCTGAATCGCGGATGAAAAGGCACGTCCCATTGCCTCGAAGGTCGAATCGTCTAGTGGTCGTTTGTCAAACAAGCGGGCGAGGCTCAAGACGTCTTCAAAGCTGACTCGTTGCTTTTCCAAGACTCGTGGGTCCATCCCTCGCTGTTGGCTTTGCATTCGGAGTCTAGTCAGCTCGTCCATCGGCGTATCA
>JBJTQD010000488.1:0-4173 GCA_046075445.1 Planctomycetota bacterium | reverse complement strand
TGCTCCCAACCGCCCAAACTCTTCAAGACAACCTTCGAGCAATCGCATCATCTCGGTATCCAGCGGGAATCGCTGGGAAGCTTGTTTGATCGTCTCGCAGAACTGATCGATTGCCATCGCGTCTTGTTTGATCTGCGAATACCCAACGGCCGATGCCAGTAACTGTGAATTCAACGCCTGTTTGGCAACTCTGTCATCAGTGTCTTCAGTGTTCTTCTTTGCCAAATCTTCCAGCAGGTAAAGGGCCGGGACCAAGTCGCTGTATCTGCCTCGAGCCGCGTTGACTAATGCCTGGCAAGCAACCAATTGATCGCGAGTCGCACTTGCTTTTTGCTCAGCATCACGAGCAAGTTCTTCTCTTCGGTCGGCGACTGCTACGAGAACCTTCCAGACCGGAATACTGCGGGCAGGGTCCAGTTTTGGCAGAAGGGCAAACAGTTCAGTCGTCAGCTGGTCCAATTGACGCTTGGAGTTTGTCGCAGCGACCGCCGCGAGTGTGGAGTCAATTTCAGCCTCGGGATTGAACTCGATTGAGGTCGCGGGGCGGCGAAAATTTCCCCAGATCGTGGCGGCAATCAAGGCGACCAGCAGGGTCAAAAGAAACGCGCCCCAGCGAGATCGAAAGTTGCCCGACTTCTTCCACACCTTGTCTGGCCCAGATTTCTGTCGGTTCTTCTTGCCCATACACTTTTCCGGGTTAACTTTCTCGCCGCAATATCACGCAAACCGACTATCACGAGTCTATTTGCCGTAGAGGCGGCTTTCCAGCGAAAGCAGGATCCGATTGAGCGGAGTCCCCAGCGCGGCGACCCGCCCCTGATCCAAAACCACGGGAAAAACAGTTGAGGCGATCTGAAACTTCGCCTGCAAAGTTTCTGCTTCAGCCGCAGCCACCAACGGCAAGCAAAACTCTGGCGAGCCTGACTTAATCAATCCTGACAATCGCTTCCACTCCCCCTCATCCATTTCCGGACCCACCAGCAAGTAGCGGAACTCTGTTTTCGGCATCCGCTCAAGCACACCCAACTCGTACTCCAACTTTTCCAGCTCGGCCGGGACGCTGAAAAAAATCAGCAAGGTGAGCTGCTGCTCAATTTGCTCAGATGTAAGCCGCGTGCCATCGCGAAGGACCAAGTCCAACTCTAGTTTTTGCCCCCGCAGCGATTGTCGCTCCCGCATCTTCTGGCTGTCCGCCTGCAGTTCAGCCCGCTTCTCCTCCGGTATCTCCGACAAGTCCAGAGCGGCCACTTTGTCGAGCAGACGCTGCATTGCTGAAACCTGGTCGAATCCCTCATAGATCTGAGCCAGTGAAACGGCGAACTGTAGCTTGCCAAGCGCCGGCGTGTCCGCGAGCAACTGCTCCTCTAAATCCTTGAGCTGCTCAGGTTCCAGCTTTGCCTGTGTCAGCGCTGCAGACAGGCGACTGAGAACCTTGTTCTCGTCGAAAAACTGTTTGATTTCGACACTGCCGGCCCACTCGACCACTGCCGGATTGGAGCTCTTTCCATAGCCCCGTTTTACGAGTTCGACCAATCGCTCAAGTTGCTGGTCACGATCTTTCACACTTGGATATCGCGCTAAGAGTATTCCGATCGACTCACAAATCGAGCGATCTGTAGGAAAACGAGTAGCAGCTTGTTCGACCCAAGTACCCAGCAATTGCGACAATCGACTCGCGTCTTCTTCATCATTCAGGCCGTCGGCGAGGATCGAATCAGAAGCCATGAAGAGACTCTGATAAGCTCGGCTTGCCAGAGCATCGTCCTGGCTTTCGACCAGCTTTAAGCCGAGAGCTGAGAGTTCTGTCGCCAACCTCAAGCGAGGTTCAATCTCCGACTCTGATGCAGCGAGTCCCTGCAAAGCCGAGAGTTGCTTGGAGTAAGCGGCATCTTTCTGAGAGTCGTTCGCCGCCAATTGAAGTTGGCGTTCGGCCAACGCCAGATAGACTCGCAAAATATCGCGTACGTCTTTCGGTTGCTGGCCGTTGATTCGCTGTTGAATCTCCTCCGCCGCGACCTCCAGCCGCTTCCACGACTTGGAGGCTTCAATCGCGGCAATTGATTTTTTTCCCCCATCCGATGTGTCGACCGGAATCGGCCGGGAGCGATCACGGGTGGCTGACCAAACACCCGCCGCCGCGAGCAGCGCTAGCAGCGTCAAGATAAAGATCGGGAGAGTCGTCGAGCTTTTCCGCGTCGTTACGAATTCTTGATCTTGCTTTTTCTTCCGCCGCGAACGACTGGACGAATGGCTGGACATCGCCGTGAACTCCTGAGCAAATCTTCAGTCAAATTGGCAACCGGCGCAGACGAGGGGGGCGTCGGTTTTCACTGTCGCCAGAAGAGCAAACGCCAATCGCGACGCTCTTATCAGGATAATTCTCACGCCGAAAAAATCAGCCGTCTTCCAAAATCTTGGACCGCCCTTGGGCGAACCGAAACTCGCTCAAACGGGGGACGACCATCGCAGAAATGGCAAACCCGTAGGTAAATGACAAAACCAAAACTGCTGATGTGTAATTCTCCAAAAGTAAACTGGTGATGCAGTAGAACATCGCCAGCGGGAGAATGGCCGACGCAAAAGCCAGAGCTGAACTTTGCAAGTGCCATCCCAAAGCCACATAGAGCCCAACGGCACCGCCAACGATACAGGCAAGGAAAGGCGTCAACTGGAATTCGACGTTTCCAGTAAACGAGATCAGCATCAGCATACAGGTGACCATTCCAAGGAACAAAAAGAACACCGTTCCCAAACTGACACCGATTGCCGTGCGGCTGTTGGCATGCGAAAGTCCCGCATGAATTCCCAGCACGACGACGAAGATGTTCAAGATCACCATGCTGAGCAGCAAGTAAGCCAAATTCTCGCCGCTCATTGCTCCACTCCACCACAGGTATCCGCACATCAGCAGCGGCAACAGCACGACGTCCAGCCCCACGTAAAGCACCCCGAGCACCTTGCCGAACAGAAACTCCTGCGGCGAAAGGTCGGTCACCTGAAGCAAATCGAGCGCCTTGCCATCCCGCTCTGTTGTGATCGAAGTCACCGCCAGCGAGTTCAAAATCACGAGACTGACAACCAGCAAAGGTGCCATTACGCGAGCGACCAGCGGAATCTCCACGCCTGTGCTGGCTGAAGCGAACGTCGCCGCTCCGCTACTGACCATCGACCAAAGTGCAAAGCCAGCAGCGAGCGAAGCGAGCCAGTAAACGACTCGAATGAAAATGATTTTCTTGCCGTAAGCCCAAGTGCAACACTCTCGCCAAAGCACGGGGTTGTCCCAAACGCGACGGCTCTTGCGACTCGCCGTACGGGCGCGGTCATCGACGTGACCGGCGCGAAGCTTTTCTTCAGCGGAACCCTCTTCACGGAGCAAGCTGCTCTGCATCGCAGCCTCTTGCTGACCCGGGCGGACATCGCGGCTGGGGTTCCAGACCCTGAAACGCAAGATTGCGATTGAATTAAACAGAAACGCCAGCCCCAAACCGACAACCAGGAAGGGGAGCACCGTCGTGCGGTAAGTTTCGGTGACATTCGGCTGACTGGCCGCAAGAACGGCTTGGAACGGACTGCAGGCTGCGGCCGCTTGCCGCAAATCGACCCCGCCAATACGACCGCCGAGCAGCGAACTTGCCTCCCACGCACCAATCCAAACGAGGATCCCGAGCAGAACGAGTGCCAACGTTTGAAAAGTCTTCTCGCGCCACAGGGCAATCATGTTGCCGAATGAACCTGCTGCCAAACAGGAAACGGCGGTGACGGCAAACGTCCAAACGACTTGCCAGAAACTGGTTCCTCCAAACAAAACCAGGAGCATGAAAATCGGCAAAGCTGTTCCCAGCATGTTGACGATCCCCAGCAAGCTGGCGAACAACTTTCCCACGACCATCTCGGTGTTGGAAAGCCGGGTCAGCAACAACAAGACCAGCGTTTGCTTGTCCTTTTCGATCGCCACATTGCTTGCCGCCTGAATAGCCGAGAGGAACATCAGCACGATCAACTGCAGCGGAGCCAAAATCTGGAACAGAATTGTGCCGAACCGGGCCAACTCGCTCAAATTGCGAACGCTCTGAGTCCCTTGCATGATCATCCAGGCTGTGGAGATCAGCAGCAGCAGGCCAAATCCATAAACAGCGCGCGAGGTGAACAACCGGACGCGGCGCGGGGCAACGA
>JBJTQD010000487.1:0-4333 GCA_046075445.1 Planctomycetota bacterium | reverse complement strand
GAGAACCGAAGAATCGCGTCGAATTGCTGGAGCGACTCAGCGGCGAGCGGCGAGGGCAATTCGGTCAAGACGATCGCAATGTCCTCGGGATGCTCGTCGACGATCAGGCTGGCGAGCAATTGCGGATCGCGATGCCGGAGGAACGCGAGCGGCGAGCGCGCCGCGACCAGATGGCCGGCTCGAGGCGTGTTGCTCGCTTCGGAACTATCTTCCTCGGGCAACTGGACTTCGTTGCCTCCAACCAGCGGCTTGGCGATTTCGCGCAGCGGATCGCGGGCCGCTTCGTTCGTGATGTTCCGTTCGGCTTCGCGCGCCAGTCGCTCGAGGGCGTCAAGGATTTCGCCTGAGGTGACCTCAGCGAGCCGCTTGAGAGCCGACTCCAGCCGGCGGCGCTCGCCGGGCTCTAGCCTCGCACGGATCTGTTCAGCTTGCTGCTGGGATAGCCCGTGCAGGACGAGAGCGGCGGTGCGAAGCGAGTTTTCCGAGAGCGGCTTCATTTCAGTGAGCCAGGCAGACCAAAGACTTTTCGACCGGAATCGCGTTTGGCTGAATTCGCATCCGCTTTACCGGTTGCCATACCATCACCGGCGGGAAGCAGCGGCGAGTGGATCGAACTGGTGTCGGCTGGCGTGGTCACCTGCGGAGCGATTGTGGTGTTAGTGGTTGTACTTGAATTGGCTGGCGAGTTCGGCAGATTCACTCCGCGGGAGGCCTGCTGCAGACGCATTGCCGTATCCGTTGGCAGACTGATCGTGGTCGAGCGAATTTTCGAGCCACCTTTATTTACTTCAGGACCGGCGGTGGTCTCTTGAAGGTGCGCGATTGTCTGGTTCGCACCATTGCCAGAGACATCCGCGGTGGTCGCGATTTGCTGGACACCCGGCATGGAGGTGAATGAAGAGATCAATTCCTCTTCGCTTGTCTTCTTACTTGGGGCTTCGACTTGCTTCTCGATCTCCGGCCCCGGAAGAACGCAAACCGTTTGACCGCTGCGAATAACCTTGCCAGATGCGTCGCGGAAGACGGGAATCAAGCTGACGCTCAACTCTTTCCCCCCCATTTTGTCCCACGGCAACCAAATGCTGTAGGAAGGGCCGAGCGCCGTGGCGTTGTAGTGGCTGGCGAAGTTCTCTTGCTTGAAGACAAACTTCTTGTCAGCTTCGGTTTTATCATCGCCAGCCGTATCATCGAAGCCGTAGACGACGACTTCGCCATCGACCTTGATTGGATTGTCTTCGGAGTCATAGAAGTAGAGCCGGCCGCCGATTCCGCGCGTTGGCGGTACAGCGGGATGCTCGTAGACGGCATCCTTCCAGATGACGACCAATCGCTCGGGGACACCCAACTTGGGCTCAGCCGACTTTTTTGCGTTCTTTTTCGCGAAGGGGTCTTTGGCTTTCGTCCAGCTGACGGTTTCGGACTTGCAGCCGGTGAGTAGCACCGAGCAGACCGTACCGAGCACGATTGAGAGGATTACTTTTCCCAAAGCCTTTGTTCGTTTCATTGCGTTCACCGGATTTGATTTCATTGCGTTCATACCTTTTGGAACAAGCCCCGCATTTAGCTTTTTGCCGGCGGCTTTGGGGTCTTTGAGAATCGAACCCTAACCTCGGCTTAAGAACCTGGCTGGCTTACTTGTCCTTTCTGGTAAAGAAGCTTCCGAAACCCTTGGAACTCTGTTTCGATGATTGGCTGTTTGGATCGAGCGGGCTGGCCGGTGGCACTGGCGAGGGCATCTGGTCGGGAGCCAGGCCGGGAGCACCTTCTGGATTTTCTCGCTGGGGTTGCATACCCGCCGGATCCTGGTCGGGATAGAAAATCTCAGGAGAGGTGTAGTGTGGAGGTTGCTCGTATCGCGTGTCGCCATAAATCTCCGACACATCGCAGAGACACCAGTGCATCCGGTCCATTGACTCGGCGTTGTGTGCCTCGAGGTCTTGTTCCCCGTCGACGATGTATGGCGTCATCAGGATCAACAGTTCCGTGCGAGCGGAGTCTTCGGACTCGTAGCGGAACAGCGGCCCAATCAGCGGAATGTCGCCGAGGATTGGCGGCTGGCGTCGAATCTTAGCCTTATCTTCGGTCACCAATCCAGCGAAGGCTACGGTCTGACCGCTTCGAGACATGATGGTCGTTTGAGCAGTGGTGATCAAAATCTGAGGTTGCCGCAAAGGGTCGCCCGTCTCTGGCACAAAGATCACGACACCATCTTCTTCCGGCCCGAGGCGCGACTTAGTCGCATCGACTTTCATCACGATCATACCGTCGGGACTGACGCGAGGCGTCACGTCGACGATGATACCGACGTCTTGAAGCGTAACCGTGTTCTGAATACCAAAGTTTGTTTGAGTAACACCGGTGACATAAGGTGCTCGAGCACCAACTTGAATTCGTCCCTGCTGATTCTCAATTGTGTAGATTTCTGGCTTGCTCAAGACGCGGACGCAGCTTTTGTTCTGCAATGCTCGGAGCAGCAGGTTAATCGACTCGTTACCGGCCGAAAGAACCAAACCGCCGTAGCCGAGGTCGCTATTAATTCGACCGACGCCGAGATTCGAGAGGCCTTGTCCGGCGAGTAGTTCGCGGGTTTTCAGCGAGTCTACGTTGTTTGCGTTGCCGGTCGCTGATTGATTGAAGGGATAACCGATGTAGTTGCTCGAGTTTGCAAAGTCGAGCCCGCGGATAAAGCTGACCGAGTCCTGCACGCCCATCTCGATTCCAAACTCCTCGAGCATCGAGAGATTGACTTCGGCAATCAGCAGCTTGACCTTCACCACCGGCGGGCGGCGGTCGAGGGCCTTGATCGTTCCAAGCACTTCCGGCATAAACTGCGGTGTGGCGCTGATGATCAGGCTATTGCTGACAACTTCTGGCGTTACCGTGATGCGGAAGCGGTTTTGCACGATCTGGTTGACGTAGCTCGGGTCGCTGGTGATCAGCGTTTCGCGGTCGGCAAGCCAGGTATTCAAAGCATCGGCGACGTCGAGCACCGCGTTATTGCTGAGTCGGTAGACGACGATCCGGCGTTGGTTCAGATCGGCTTCGTCCAAACGAGTGAGCAAGTCCTCCACGACTTGAAGGTCACCGATTGGACCGGAAACGATGATTGAGTTGGTGCGGGTATCGATAGCGAGGCGGAGATTTACGAGGGTTTGACCTTCGCTGGCTGCCGCGTTTTGCAGAGGCAACTGCCCGAGCCCACCTTGAGCGCCGACGCCACCGAACTGTCCGCCACCAGCTTGCTGGGTTGAAGCGAACAGCGTCTGCAGCATCGTCAACAACGTTTGTGCGTCGCCATTGAGTATTTGAAACACCTTGATTTGGGTTTCAGCGTTGGGGATTTGGTCGAGTTGGTCGATCAGCGTCTCGATCAGGGGCATGGACGTCGTCGGGGCGGTGATGACCAGCGAGTTGCTGCTGTTGTCCGCGTTGACACGGACGTCGAACAGGATTCCCGACTTGATTTGGTTGCCAGCTCGATCGAGTGTCATCAACTGCAAACTGCTTGACCCAAGGCTTGAGCGTCCGGGAGTCGTCTGCGTGTTATTCTGCTGAAATGCCTGGTTACCGCCAAACGCGCCTTGCTGGTTACCGGCAAAGCCGACACCGGCGTTTGGTTGCTGGCCGTTGAGCGAGTTCTGGAGAACGAGTGCAATATCCGAAGCGACTGTGTTACGGAGCTTGAAGATCCGAACTGCTTTGACGGCGCCAGTCTCTTCGGTGTCGAGCTTGGCGAGCAACTCTTCCACTTGGTCGATGTAATTCTTCGACGCTTTGACAATCAGTTGATTGCTGCGGTAGTCGGCAATCGTCACAACAGGCAGAGCCGAAAGTGGCGTGGCTAGTGGCGTCTGCGGGGCTTGGCCGAAGTATTCGTCGACACGCTGCTTGGCGTCGTCGGCTGACATGTATCTCAGCTGAAACGCGCGGAACGTGATCGTCTTCTCGGTTGCTGGGACATCGTACTGGGCGACGATATCTTTGATCGTCTTGATTGCGTCCTCACGAGCGATAACGAGCAAGCCTCGAGGTTCCTGCACGGCTGTGATGCTGGCGGAGCCTTGAGCGTTGGCATAGATCGCATCGTAAACGGCTTGGACGGTAGTCGCAGTGCTTGTCGGGTCCGAGTTTGAAATCGGGATTCGCTCGATCTTGGGCTGGAGACCGCCGGCCGTTTGGTAGATGTCGCGAATCGCCTTTTCGACGACGGCCACATCATCCTTATCACCGGTCAGGATGATCAGGTTGGCTTCTTCAAAAACTTGAATTGAGACGTTTCCGCCGAGCGCTTGGCCAGCTTGCCCGGGCTGGTCGGTCTGGATCAAGATTTGTG
>JBJTQD010000486.1:0-1240 GCA_046075445.1 Planctomycetota bacterium | reverse complement strand
CTATTCCGAAACGGCAGATGTCCGCACGACCACGCGCAAGCCCGGTTTTGCGGCGGCGATGCTCAAAATGAAAAAGCTTGGACTGCAAAGCGAGATCTGCCAAGCAACGGTACCGCCGGGCAAACGCGACATGATCGGTGCAATGCTCGGGGCAGCGTCGATTAACTGGCCCGACTATCAATGCGAGATTAAACCGGGAGCGATTGTCGACAACCTGACCAGCTACGGGGCCGTCTTCGGACCGAATCCCGGACAAACGCAGAGCACCGAGTTTTTGAAGTGGGGAGCTGCCGGCACTTGTGGCACGGTGGTTGAACCGTACGCGCTGCAGCAGAAATTTCCGCACCCCATGATTCAGGTGCATTACGCACGGGGCTGTTCTTTGGCAGAGTCGTTTTATCAGTCGGTAGAAGGCCCGATGCAGTTGCTCATCTTGGGCGATGCGCTTTGCCAGCCATTTGCGAAGTTTCCCAAAGTCACGGCCAGCGAGGTGCCCGCGGAGGTGAAGGGAACCATCACGATTAAGCTGGCGAAGGAAGAGGCGAGTCCGGAAATCGCAGCGGTTGAGATTTTTCTCGATGGCCGGTTGGCCGGTCGCCGTTCAGGCTTGACCGATATCGTGTTCGAATCTGAAAAAGTAAGTGATGGGTACCATGAGTTGAGGCTGGTCCCGATTGCAGCGGGCTTGATTCAGCCCCGCCAGACTTTGCGATTTCCCTTGGTCGTGAACAATCGAGGGGAGTCCGTTCAGTTGCGGGCCAGCCTCGGTGAAAGTGAAGCGAGCGAAGGCGCTGCCTTGGAGTTGAGTGCCAAGTCGGCTTTGCAGGGACCGATTCGGGTACTTCGCGGTGCAGAGATCCTCGGTGAAGCGGGCAAGGGTTCGGGAAAACTGAAGATTTCGGCTGCGAAGCTTGGACGCGGCGAAGTCGAGTTGATGGCGGTTGCATCGGACGAACGTGGTCGGGACGTTCAGAGTCGCCCCTTGAAAGTGAAAATTAACGGAGAGATTCGGGACAAGCCCGAAGTGATTACGGCACCGCCTCCTCCTCCGCCCAAGGCAGAGTCCCCTGCTCCGCCCGCGAAACCGGCCGGTGGTGGCTGAGCGCGGAAGTCCTTTTTCGCTAAACTAAGGCGTGTTCACTCAGCCCAACACTGGGCGGCTCGAGTGGCTTTTGCTCGCGCTTGCACGATTCGAATTTCTTTCACTCTGCCGACGAGAGTGTTTTTGGGGAGCCAGCCT
>JBJTQD010000485.1:0-1077 GCA_046075445.1 Planctomycetota bacterium | reverse complement strand
CACATAGGCTTCGTTCGATTTTTCTAAAACGTGCTCGGGGTTTTCAAAGACAACAGTGTCCAAATTGTGTCAAACAATGCAAGGTCTCTAATGGTAAACGAACATCCTTTATCCCCGCAATTCCAACGAGTTTACGCCTTTAAGCCCGCGAACCCGCCGGCGGCTTGACCGGTTTGACCAGTTGTCAAAGTGGTCAGAAACAGCACGTAAAGGCCTACTCTCTTCCATTCCGACCAGCCCTGAAATATCAGCTTTTCGCGGGAAATCCGCATGGCCGGTTGCTCTATCGCCTTTAGCTGGAGCCTCTTCGACAACCGGCCGTTCAGCGATTGATGCAGCCCAGAAAAGAGCGAAAGTTCACTCCGAGAAAGCGGTCGCTGTGGGCTTATGCGCCAAAAAGTCGCATCATGTAGGCCCAACGAGTATGCGGATTGGTCGTCGCACTTGGCGTCGACGACCTCCGAGCCTGTATAACATTCGAATCCCCAGAGCGAACTACCCTCGCCTGACTTTCACCTAACCAACTCGAGGCAAGACGGGCCCGCAGCCTCTTTGAAGCTAGGGAGTTTTGCTAGACTTTCGCGACGCACTCGCCGCTGCATTCACTGTTTCCGCTGACCCCAAAGTCGAATGAATCTCCCCCAAAACTCTAATTCGCCTCAATCCGATTCGATCCTCGAATACGATTACGAGCTACCGCGAGAACTGATTGCCCAGCATCCGACTAGCCGGCGGGAAGACGCAAGGCTGATGCTGGTCGACCGTGCGAAACAGGAAATCGCACACGCCCACATTCGCGATTTGCCGGACCTGCTTCGAGCAGGTGACTTGCTCGTTTTGAATGACACCAAAGTCATCCCCGCCCAGTTGACCGGACGCCGCGATTCCTCCGGCGGACGCTGGGATGGGTTGTTCTTGCAGGCGGACGAAAACGGGATTTGGAAATTGCTGGCCAAGACGCGGGGGAAAATCCAACCGGGCGAAACGGTGACGCTGGTCGACCGTGAGGGTGTCGGCAGAATTCAGCTGACGATGCTGGCCAAACTTTCCGGTGGCGCGTGGGCTGCAAAACCTGAC
>JBJTQD010000484.1:0-4292 GCA_046075445.1 Planctomycetota bacterium | reverse complement strand
ATTACAGGGAAGCCCTGTAAGAAGGAAACGAGGTCGGATTTATCGACATCGTTGGGCTGGCCATTCTTGAGGAAAACTCCGCTGAATTCAAAAAATAAACCGAGAAGCTTGGATTTGGCATCGGGCTTGCATTACTTCTCTGCCGTGAACCTCAGGCCCCCTGCACCCCAGTCCGGTGACAAACCAGGAAAGCGAATCGTCTAGCGTCGCCCATGCCATCTTTTCACCGAAAAAGCCCGCTCTGGTAGCGGGCTTTTTTTGTTGCCCGAGGCGCGAACTCCATCAGCTGGCAAGATCGCGCGCAGATTTTTCGGACTCGCAACTATGAAAGCTAGCAGCAGTGCGCCGAGGAAACCGGGAGCGGAGTTCGCGAGTCGGTCGCTCTGGCAGCGACAGAGGCAGCTTGATAGACTCCCCCCGAACTCGGCAGACCACCACTGCCGAAAAAATTCGCTGCACGGCCGTCGCGATCAAGTCCCGTGTGTCACAACTGGAGCTGAGTTTCGGTGAGACAGTCATCCGCAACGACAGAACGACTCCTGACAGCGGCTTCGATTCTGGCCGTTGTCGTTTTGTGTTGCGGATCGGGCTGCGCGACTACTCGGTTGGGTCGGCTGGCTGCTACAAAGGCATCCCCGCCTTTGCCGAGCCTCGAAGTCGAGACGGAATCCACGGTTCCTGCTTCAGGCCTTGTCGCTGGCGAGTCGGCGGAATCCGATGCAAACAGCTCCATCGATAGTCACATTCCCGACTCGGTAAAGTTGACTGAGCTCTTACAGCGGGTTGCCAGCGAACCGAAACAAGCCAAATGGCAATTGGAGTTGGCCAAGCAGTATCTCGTCATGGACCAGCCACTGCTCGCCGAGCAGGCCGCCATGAAGGCGGTTGCCTTGGACCAACAGTGCGGCGAGGCTTGGGTCTTGCGAGGTGAGTTGTCGGAGCGGCGGGAGGACTGGGTTTCGGCACTTCGCTGCTATCAGCAAGCGCTCAGCGCTCAAGGCGAGCAAGCCGAGTGGCAGTCGCGCGTCGCGCGTTGTTATGAGCAGTTGGGCGAGCAGCGGCGAGCGTTGTCGGCACTGGAGCGGGCTGAGCAACTTTATCCTGCGGGTCAAACGCCAAGCGAGCTAAAAGTTCGCCGTTCTCGGTTGCTGGCCGAATTGCGACAGTACCGCCGAGCGATCGCGGAGTTGCAAGAGGTTCTGGAGGAGCCAACGCAGGACGCGACGCCTTGGCTCGTGATGAGCGAGATTCAAGTGCTGGCTGGCGATACATCTGGAGCTCGCCTGACCCTTGCCAAGGCGAAGGAACTGTTTCCGGCCGATGCCGTTTTGGCTCAGCATCAGCAACCGCTGCCAAATCCCCGAGATGAACCGCTGGCCATCGCCCGGTAATCGAGCCGCAGTATCAAGTCGCTTCGCTTGCTGTAGCGATGAGCAGCGGGGCAGCCCTTAAAATCGCGCCAACCGTTACATTCCCGCAGGTCACCACTTGAAGGCGGCATCTCCGTTAATTCCGCCTGTCGTCCCATCCACTCGCGGGCGGGGAGCGAGCTATTTTTTTCGGTCGGAACAGCGTTCTCCTCGTTCGTCAATTTTGCGGCGATGTAAGGCCGAAAACAAAAGAGTAAGACGCAGCCAGCAATCCGAAACGCGGTAATTACGTTTCGGCGACTGTTTGGTTTCGACGTTGTATGGCTGGCGAAACGCAAGAGCATTAAAAGGTGATTAACATGACTGATTCGCAAACTTTTGGCAACGAAGCGCTCGGCGAACCGCTCGCCAATTTCGCGACGGACTTCACGGATCGCCGCAATGAGTCAGTGCAACGAAAGAGTCCGGGGATTGAACGTCGCCAATTTACAAACTCGCACAGCGAACTCTCGCCAGAGGCGGCTGATCTGGGCAAAGCGATCGACGCCTACAAACTGGCTCATCGCCGCCGCTTCATCAACCATGAAGAGATGCTCGAAATCATCAAGTCGCTGGGCTATCACAAATAGCCAACGCCCTGAACTGGAAAGAACCCAATAAAAAAGCCCCGACCGCAAGGCCGGGGCTTTTTTGCTTTTTTCGATAATCTCTAACACCGGGTAGCAGCAAAGTTACCCACTAAAAAACGAAGTAAATTAAGCCTTTCGTCGGCGTCGAAGCAGCAAGCCTGCTGCACCCACCGCCAGCAAACCAGCCGAGGTCGGCTCCGGCACGGCAGTGAAGTTCATCCTCAGACCGTAGTCGTAAGGGGTCGTGGCACTGCCGAAGGTAAGGTTTGACAAGGTCGAGGTGTTGGAGAAGTTGGTGTCAAAATCACCCACTACCAAAACGTAATTGCCTGCGGTCAGGGTCAAATTCGACAGAAGGCTGTAAAGCCCCGGTCCGGCATCGTCGTCAAAAGCATTGGGAACAATCGCCCCGGTCGTTGCATTGAACAGTCCGATTTCAGTATCGCCGTTGACGTTACCGGTGAACACGTTCGTACCAAAGGTTTCGATGTTCAGCGTCCCATCCTGAGCGAGGGTGAAGTTGTAGCGGTCATTGTTGCCATTAGCACCAGCAGGCTGAGCTACCGCAAACTCACCGACCGAGTTGTATTGAACACCCGAGGTCAACGTTCCGGCACTGAAGACTCCGTTGGAGTCAACCAGTGGGTCTGATTTCTCAAAAACCATCGATACGTTTGCCGAGGTCGCATCGACGCCAGTCACCGCGTCTTGGAAGGAATTGTAAAAAGTCACTGTCCAAGCACCGTTGGGATCGATGCCGCCGACAAAACTTCCCGTGATCGATTGGGAGTTGTCGTAATTGATAGTGGTCCAAGTGCTGTTACCGGGACCTGGATTTTGCCAATTAAAGAAAGTGCCCGGGCCAACCCGAGTGATTCGGATGTCATTCTCACTGGCAAAGTCGCCGCTCGCGACTTTCGTTAGCGTTCCGATGAACCGCACACGGTTGGCGACGAAGCCGCCGGTGAAGTTGACATTGACAATGCTGTTAAGACTGCCAGCAGTCCCGACCGGATTGTCGTGATTAAAAGGCCCCGCCCCGAGGTTGATTGTTTCAGAGGCAGTGACACCGCCTCCCGATGCGTTCGAGTCGGCAAATGATGGCGAGGCAGCCAAGCCGACGAGAAGCGCAGCGACGAAAAATTTTGCTTTCATTCGCATGCTCCAACAGGAAGTAAAACAGAGATATATCGAGCAAGCACACTTGACCTTCGCAGTCACCCGCGCAAATCAATCGATCGTTTATGTTAAATCCCTGTAGAGGGGGCCTCAATCAGCATGGGCAATAAAACGGGAAAAATCCGTAAAAATATCCACAAACTCTTTTTCGAGGAGCAGCCGTAAACGAGGAGCCAAAACCTGAAAATCTGGTCTTTCTGAGCGCTGCGACCAGCTACGCCCGGGAAAACTACCCGAAAAAAGCGGGATGTTTGGTTTTCCCAAGGGGAACGATGGGATTTGGGGCAAAAAACTGAAAACGGCTTCAAAGCAGTAGGAGCTCGGGGTAGCCGACCTACCTGTTCGGCTACTTAACCAGCAACCGAGCTTCGAGCCAAGGCTTAAGCCGGTCCAGCGGCGTGCCCGTCTGCACCAGAACTCCGCGGTCGAAGACATAGACAAATGGGCTTGAGGTCAGGTGCCATTTCAGACCCAACTTTTCAGATTCGCTCTGCTGCAACAGCCCAACGCTTTTTGCAAGCGAACCAAAACCGGCGACCAATTCCTCATTGGTCATGTCCGGGCTGCCAATCAGCAAGCGACACCCCCGATCAGCAAAGGGAGCAAGCTCGGCAATTGCATCACGCAGCGGCAGGAGCGAATTTCGACTGCTGACAAACTGCACCACCGTAATCTCGGAAAGAATTGCCGCATTCCCTTGGCCGGGCAATTCCATCTTTTGACCGATCAAACCAAGACGGTCGAGCGACGTTTGCGCCGCCTTCTGAATCCGAGTCAAGTCCTCGACGCTGCAGTCGACATCAACCAAAGACACAATCCCTTGATAGGCAATTCGCGCAGGCTCAACCTTTCCGAGGTTCTCCAGAAACTGGGCTAGGTCAAGCGAACTTTGCAATGAAAACTCGGAGGGCTTAACGCGGATCAATTCGCTGGCCGCCTTGCTGACTTCACTAAATGCCTGCTCATCTCCCCGGCTCGCTTTCACAAGTTGCTCTACGATTTTCAGCGACGCGAGTTTCTGCTTTTCTGAAATCAGCTTCACCCAGGAAGTCACCTTCGGATCACTTGAGAGACCATACTGCTCTCTGATAGTCGTGACAACTCGGTCAGAGCT